>JANOOP010000186.1:0-13632 GCA_031421415.1 Candidatus Eiseniibacteriota bacterium | reverse complement strand
GTAGGCGGGAAGAATCTCTTCCCCTCGAACATCGCCGGCCTCCCCACCTGGTTCACGATTCGCGTGAACGAAAAGGGCTATCTCGCCAGGCAGACGGCGAACGACCTGCTCGTGGCGCTGAACGCGGAGACCGCTGCCGCCGACATCGCGGCGATGGGACCCGGCTCGGTCATCGTGGTGAACGAGGGGATTTCCTTCCCCGACGTGCCGGCCGATCGAACGGTTCACGTGGTCCCGCTCACGAAACTGGTGGAGCCGATCGTCCCCGACGCCAGGCTCCGGAAACTGGTCGTCAACATGGTCTACGTCGGCGTCGTGAGCCACCTGGTGGGGATCGATCCGGACGAGGTCGATCGCGCGCTGACCGCGCAGCTGGGGCGGAAGCAGAAGGCCCTGGCCGTGAATCGCGAGGCGGTGCGCGCCGGAATCGAGTACGCGCGGGCCAATCTCCCCGCGGCCCCCTTCCGGGTCGAGCGGAGAAACCTCACCGGCGGGAAGATCCTGATCGAGGGAAACACCGCCGCGGCGCTCGGAGCCATGTTCGGCGGCGTGACGTTCGCCGCCTGGTATCCGATCACGCCATCCTCCAGCCTGGCCGAGGCGCTGCAGACCTATCTCGATCGCTACCGCAAGGACCCGAAGAGCGGCGCCTCGACGTACGCCATCGTGCAGGCCGAAGACGAGATCGCGGCGATCGGCATGGTGCTCGGGGCCTCGTGGGCGGGGGCTCGCTCCATGACCGCGACCTCAGGGCCCGGACTCTCCCTCATGACCGAGTTCGTCGGGTACGCCTACTACGCCGAAATTCCGGCCGTGATCTGGGACATCCAGCGGATCGGCCCCAGCACGGGGCTCCCGACCCGGACCTCGCAGGGCGATCTCCTCTCCGTGGCCTTCATGTCACACGGAGACACGAAGCACGTGATGCTCTTCCCCTCCACCGTGGACGACTGCTTCCAGTACGGCATGGCGGCCTTCGACCTGGCCGAGCGGCTCCAGACGCCGGTGTTCGTGATGAGCGATCTCGATCTCGGCATGAACGTCTGGATGTCGGAGCCCTTCGCCTACCCCGAGAAACCGTGGGACCGCGGCAAGGTCCTCACCGATGAGGAAGTGGAGCGGCTGGGGAAGTTCGAGCGCTACCGCGACGCGGATGGCGACGGGATTCCCTACCGGACCATTCCGGGCCAGAAGCATCCGCTCGCTGCCTACTTCACGCGCGGGTCGGGCCACGACGAGCAGGCACGCTACACGGAGTCGAGCGAGACCTATCCGCGCGTCATGGACCGGCTCTCGAAGAAGTACGAGACGGCCCGCCGCCTCGCTCCCGGTCCGGTGATCGACCGCGCGCCGCGCGCGAAGGTGGGGCTCTTCTGTTACGGATCCACCGCGGTGGCCATGGAGGAAGCGCGCGACCTCCTTCGGGCCGACGGGATCGAGACGTCGCACCTTTTGCTGAAGGCCTATCCCTTCCACCCCGACGTCAAAGCCTTCGTCGAATCGTGCGAGCGCGTCTACGTGGTGGAGCAGAATCGCGACGCCCAGATGACGTCGCTCCTCGAGATGGACATGCCCGATCTGGCGCCGCGACTGCGCTCGATCCTTCACTACGACGGGCTCCCCATCGACGCCATGACGATCATGGACGGCGTTCGAAGCGGAGAGCGAGAGGAGGTGACGGTCCGATGACCACTGCCGCGAAGAATCCCGCTCCCGGGCCGCCGCCCGGCACCGCGAAGAATCGGATCGGCCTCACGCAGGCCGACTACAAGGGTTCCAAGTCGACGCTTTGCCCCGGCTGCGGGCACGACGCCATCACCAACAGCATCATCACGGCCGCCTTCGAGATGGGGCTCGAGCCGCACCGCCTGGCCAAGCTCTCGGGCATCGGCTGCTCCAGCAAGACGCCGGCCTACTTCATGAGCCGGTCGTTCGCCTTCAACGCCGTGCACGGGCGAATGCCGTCGATCGCGACCGGGGTTCACGTCGCGAACCGCGAGCTCCAGCTCCTCGGCATTTCCGGCGACGGCGACACCGCCTCCATCGGGATCGGGCAGTTCATTCACCTGATCCGCCGGAACGTCCCGGTCGCCTATCTGGTCGAGAACAACGGCGTCTACGGACTCACGAAGGGCCAGTTCTCCGCCACCGCCGACCTCGGCACGCGGGCGAAGACCGGTCGCGTGAATGAGATGATGCCGATCGATCTCTGCGCCCTGGCGATCGAGCTCGGCTGCGGCTTCGTGGCGCGCTCCTTCAGCGGCGATCCAAAGCAGCTTCGGCCCATCTTGAAGGCCGCCCTGTCGCATCGCGGAACGGCGGTCGTGGACATTCTCTCCCCCTGCGTGACCTTCAACAACCACGAGGGATCGACGAAGTCGTACGATAACGTGAAGGAGCACGACGCGCCGCTCCACGACGTCTTCTACATTCCTGCCCACGAACCGATCATGGTCGACTACGCCCCGGGCGAAACGCGCGAGGTGAGACTATTCGACGGGTCGCGCGTGACGCTGAAGAAGCTCGACCACGACTACGATCCGGGCGACGGCACGCGGGCCATGGTCACCCTCCGCCAGGCGCGCGAAGAGGGGAAGTTCGTGACGGGGGTCCTCT
Organism: Candidatus Eiseniibacteriota bacterium; assembly: GCA_031421415.1. Classification (GTDB taxonomy): domain Bacteria; phylum Eisenbacteria; class RBG-16-71-46; order SZUA-252; family SZUA-252; genus SZUA-252. The sequence continues at coordinate 11,016 of JANOOP010000186.1, read as the reverse complement.
ACGCGAATCCCGAGAAACCGGCCTTCGATCGCGAGGTGGGGATGGTGGAGCAGCCGCTCTCGTCGCTCACGCTGGAACAGGTCCGGCCCGGCCGCGGCGCGCTGGAGGAGATCATGACCAGCCTTCGGACCGGAGCGAGCGCTCCCGTCTCGGCGGGCGGAGGATGATCGGCTAGGGGCGGGACCGGTTGAAGCGTTCGGCCACGGCCGCGATAAGCCGCCGCGCCCACAGCGCCACCACCATCGAATGAACGACGCGGGCCATCGCCGGCTGATCCGGCGGTGGCCCGTCCGTCTCCACGAGGAAGACGTCGGGATCGGGCGTGAAGCGAACGGCGGAGACGTGAGGCAGCGAGCGGAGCGCCGCGTCGGTGCGCCGGACGCAGATGGAACGACAGGCGAGCCCCGTGACTCTCACCTCCAGCACGCCGTCGTCCCGTCGGCGAACCGACGCCACTTCCGGCCTCTCGAAGATGTTTCTGAAATTGGGCACCTACTCCTCGTCGCGGTTCGGGTCCTCTCCGCGGGTGTCGCGGTAGTAGAGCCGGAATTTCTTCCGCAGTTTCGCCTGCCTCCGCGACTCCCTCCATGCCTTCCACGATGGAAGCCGGATTCCCGACCCGGCCCGCCAGCCCTTGAGATAGAGCCAGCCGAAGAGCATTCCGCCCAGATGCGCCACGTGCGCGACGCCGTCCCCCGAGGCGGAGAGGCTCATCCAGAAGGCGACCAGACCGAGGATGAGGACGAACCACTTCGCCTTGATCGGGATGAGGAAGCCGAGGAGCAGCGTGCGGTCGGGGAAGAGGATGCCGTACGCGGCCAGGAGCCCGTAGATGGCCCCCGAGGCTCCGATGATCGGGATGTAGGAGTTCCACGACGCCAGGACAGAGCAAAGGCCGGCGCCGATACCGGTCACGAAATAGAAGCGCGCGAAGCGCTCGCTCCCCCACGTCTCCTCCAGTTCTCCCCCGAACATCCAGAGCGCGAGCATGTTGAACGCGAGATGGAAGATGCCACCGTGAAGGAAGAGATACGTGGCGAGCTGCCAGAGGAAGAAGTGATGCGTGACGTCGAAGGGGACGAGTCCGAAGATCTGGTCGAGGCGGGTGCGGGCCACCGTCTGCGCCAGGAGTTGGAACGTGAAGATGGCGACGTTCGCGATGAGGAGCGTCTTCACGACCGGTGGAAGCGACCCTCCGAAGCCGGTCGCCCGCTGGTCGGACCAGGTCGGCCTCATCGGCGCCCCGGCGACGGCGACGCCGCGCGCTTGGCCGCGGAGGTAAGATAACGGCCCCGCTCCGCGCTCGTGTCGTCGAACGCCTGGCGGACCAGCGAGTCGTACTCCACGCGGAACTCGATCTTCCGGCGTTCCATCGCACGCGCCGCGGTCTCGATCATGTCGCCGATCCGGTGCTCCACGAGAGAGTCGGGCGTGCCCCAGACGAACGAAGGGACGTAGCCCGGCTGCAGCGCCGTCCCGTAGAGGTTGCATCCGATCCCGACGACCGCGCCGGTGGGAAACGTCGCGCCGATACCGGTCTTGCTGAAGTCCCCCACCGTGAGTCCCAGGAGCCGCTGGCCGCTGTCGGTCCCCGTCCCCTCCAGCCAGGCGTCCGTCGAGGCGAACGTGCGGACGTTGGAGTAGTTGTTCTTGAGATCGCTCGTGATCGTCCCCGCGCCCAGGTTCACCCATTCTCCGACGAAGGAGTGCCCGACGAATCCATCGTGCTGCTTGTTGGCGTATCCCTGGAAGACGGACGCCTCCACTTCGCCGCCAATCTTGCAGAGCGGGCCGATCACGGTGCCCTCGCGAATCTGGGCCCCCGCCTTCACGCGCGATCCCTCGCCGATCACGGCGGGGCCCTCGATGTAGGCGAGCGGCTCCACGACCGCGTTCTCCTGGATCAGGATCGGGCCTCCTTCGGCGTTCAGCACGGCTCCCGGCATGACGCGCGCCCCCCGCGCGACGTGCACCGCGTCGGGCTGGAGGACGTGGGCGCCGGGGTCGATGCGACCCCGCACGGTGCCTGCCTGGAAAGCGTAGCGGAAGTCCTGCACGATCTGGCGCGGGCTCCAGCGGATGAGGTCCGCGGCCGATCGCGCCAGGAACGCGTTCACCTCGGCCGGGTACCGGAGTTCCTCGAACGCCTTCTCCGGCTTCCCGTCGCGAAGCCAGCGCGCGACATGCGCCACGCGCCCCGCCGAGACCTTCGCGGCGAAAAGCGTCCCGTCGGCCATGAACGAGGCCTCCAGCGGCGACGCGGCGAGAAAATGAAGGACCTCGTCGTCGGTCATGCAAAGCCGCCCGTTGATGAAGAGGGTCTCCTCTTCCGGAGGCTCGCCGACCGCGGCCGTCGGGTAGAGGAGGCGCGTCCACTCCTCCAGTTCCGGCCGGACCATCAGCGCGAGCGTCGCGTCGGGAAACGCGCGCACGAGCTTCTCGACCAGCGTGAAGGCGCCGCATCGCAGCCCGAAGACCGGGCGGAGCAGCGTATGGGGTCCAAAATCGCGAACGGCCGGATCTTCATAGAGACAGAGGTTCATGGCTGCAGCGTAGAGGCCAGGCCCCAAACGCGTCAAGTGAGGTACAATGCCGCCATGAACGATCCGAAGCGAGACGACCCGACCTCTTCCAAGAACGGGTCGCCTGCCGGCGGCGCGTCCTCCGCTCCGCGCGAGCCGTCCGCCCGCGCGCTCCGCTCCCGCGAACATCGGATTCCCCGCCGGCACCGCGTCTTCGTGAACCGCAACCTCCGCATGACGAGGATCCGGGCGATCGGCTTCGACCTCGATCACACGCTCGCGCACTACGACCCCGTCGCGGTCGAGGAGCTGGCGTTCGATCTGACGAAGAAGAAGCTGGTGGAGTCCCGCGGCTATTCCCCGGAGATCCTGGGGATCGCGTACGATCCCCACTTCGTCGTGCGGGGGCTGGTCGTGGACAAGAAGCGCGGCAATCTTCTCAAGATGGACTACTTCAACTTCGTCTCGCGCGCGACCCACGGGATGACGTCGCTCCGCTCCGAGGAGCGGAAGCGGGCCTATCGCACCTCGCGCGTCCGCGTCGGGCACGAGAACTACGTCTCGGTGGACACGCTCTTCCACCTTCCGGAGGTCTACCTCTTCGCCGCGATCATCGACATCCTCGAGAAGAAGAAGCCGAACGGAGGGGTCGACTACGAAAAGGTCTACACCGACGTCCGCGAGATGATCGACGAGGCCCACCGCGACGGGAGCCTCAAGTCGGTCATTACGAGCGACCTCGACCGCTACATCCGCTTCGATCCCGAGCTGCGCGTCGTCCTGGAGGAGTTCCGGCGGTCCGGCAAGAAACTCTTCCTCCTGACGAACAGCGAGTGGTCCTACACCGACAAGCTGCTCCGGCACCTGATGCACCGCGGCCGGGGCGCGCCCGGCCACTGGTCGGAACTGTTCAACGCCGTCATCGTGGACGCGCGGAAGCCCGGGTTCTTCTCCGAGACGGACGCGCCGCAGCCGATCCCCGAGCTGAAGGGGCAGAAGCTCCTCGCGATCACGGGGCGGGGCGGAAGCGGCGCCTATCTGGAGCGGGCGCTCGGCGCCGCCGGGGAGCACGTCATTTATTTCGGGGACCACACCTATGGCGACATCCTCCAGTCGAAGCGGGTCCTCGGATGGCGCACCGCCATGCTCGTCCCCGAACTCGACCGGGAGATCCAGGTCACGCAGGACTACGCGAAGGAGTACGACCGGCTCTCCAAGCTCTCCTCGGAGCGTCATCACATCGAGATCGATAAGGCGGCCATCGGGCGGGAGCTCCGGCGCCTCACGGAGGTGCTGACCGACGGGGAGGCGACCGACGCCGCGAAGCGCGAGGAGATCGCCAACAGGATCCAGGAGATCCCGGACCAGATCGCGGAGATGGAAAAGCGGAGCCTTGAGCTGTCCGGCGAGGTCGAGAGCGTTCAGGTGAAGATCGACCGGGCCTACAATCCGCGATGGGGATCGCTCTTCCGCGAGGGCAACGAGTCGAGCCGTTTCGGACACCAGCTGAAGGATTTCGCCTGCCTTTACACGAGCCGCGTCTCGAATTTCCTGCACTACCCCTGGAACTACTACTACCAGTCTCCCGTCGGCTACATGCCCCACGACATCTAGGCAACTAGCCGCGAAGCGTCTCCACGAGGAGTTCGACGGCGCGCGCCACCTGTGCCGGCGCGATGCGGCGCGAGGGATAGAGCGAGAGCACGTTTCCCCCGCGACCGCTGGGGAGAACGAGAAGCCCGCGGCGCAGGAGTTCGCGGCAGACCGCCGCCGCGCGCGCGGAATCGGGCGCCTTCGAGATTGGATCGGAGACGAGTTCGATCGCGATGAGGAGTCCGGCCCGCCGGACATCTCCCACTCCCCCGAGATTCCTCAGCGCCGGCAGCGCCGCCTCGAAGGCGCGCGCGACCGCAGCGGCCTCCTCCGTCGTCTTCTCCAGCAGCGGGATCGCGGCCAGGGCGCCCGCGCAGGCGAGCGGATGGGCGTAGTACGTACTCGCGTAGGGTGACTCGCCCGACGCGGAGAGGTGCTTCGCCCAGATCTCCATCAGCTTCGGCCTTCCCAGGAGCGCCGCCACCGCCACGCCTCCGCCGATCCCCTTCCCGGTCACGAGCAGGTCCGGCTCCGCGGCCGCGTCGTCGCCCGAGCGCCGCCAGGCCCAGAAGGACCCCGTCCGTCCTGCGCCGGTCAGGATCTCGTCGTAGATCACCACCATTCCACGCGCGCGGGCTCGCTCGCGGAGACGCGGGAGAAATTCGGGCGGCGGCACGATCACCCCGGCTCGCCCCTGGATCGGCTCCACGATCACGGCTCCCGGCGGGTCGGGCCCGTCGCAGGCTCGCTCCACCTCCTTCCACCCTTCCTCGAAGCAGGCCAGGTCACACCCGCCGCACGATCGCTTCAGGGGACAGCGGTAGGAATCGGGATACGGGATGTGGATGGCGCGCGCGGGGCCCGGCGGCATCAGCAAGGGCGGAGGGGCCGGGAAATGCGTGACCTCCAGCGCCGCCCCGCTCTGGCCGTGGTAGGCGCCCTGAAACGCGACGACGCGGCGGCGTCCGGTGGCGAGGGCGGCGGTCTTCAGCGCCAGATCGACCGCGTCGGAGCCGGTCGAGGCAAGGAGGACCTTGGAGAGCCGCCCGCCCAGACGCGAGAGCCGGCGCGCCAACTTCTCGCGCGTCGCGTGGGGGTGAAGATCGCCCAGGCCCTGAGTCAGCGTCCGGGCCTGGGCCGCGACGGCTCGCGCGATCTCCGGCGCCGCATGCCCGAGAGACGCGACGCCGAATCCCGACGTCAGATCGAGGTAGCGATTCCCGTCCAGGTCCTCGACCACCGCTCCCTTCGCCCGCGCCCAGACGATCGGTTCGTGTTCCGCGCCCCAGATCGCCGCCCCCTCCGCGCGACGAAGCCGTTTCGCCGCGGCGAGCGACTTGGGGCCAGGCGGCGTCACGGCGATCTCGGCGAGTTCATCGCCCCGGAGCGGCTCACGGCGGGTCATGGGACGGTCCCCTCGGCCGCGGCGTTCCGGCTCATGCCTTCCCCTTTCGCGTCTCCACCCACGTCACGCCGGCCAGGATCAGCGCCGAGCCGAGGAAGAAGGCGCCGGTGAATCGCTCCCCGAATACGAGCCACGAGAGGATCGCCGTGATGACCGGCTGCGTGTTCTGGGCCACGGCGACTTTCGCCGTGTCGAGATGGCGGAGCGCGTACATGTAGAGAGGGTACGCGATCACGGAGGTCCCGATCGCCAGGTAAAGGATCGCTCCCCAGATGGGGGGCGGGACGTGGGCGAAATCCGGGATGGCGCCGGGAATGAAGAGCGCCGGAAGGGTCATCAGCGTCCCGCTGACGATGGCGCCGGTGGTGACCGCCATGGCGTCGTAACGGGCCAGAAGCGGCTTCGAGAGGACCGTGTAGAGCGCCCACGCGAAGACGGCGACGAGGATCAGGAGATCGCCGCCCAGGACTTCCATCTCCTGCTTCAGGCCGCGTTCGGTGAGGATTAGGACCACGCCGGCGAACGCGATCGCGATGCCGGCCAGCGCCGACCAGGGTGTCCGCTCGCGGAGCATGCCCCTCGCCAGCAGAAAGACAACGAGCGGCGTGAGCGCGTAGAGGAGCGCGGCGTGGCTGGGCGTCGAGTGGACCATGCCGAACAGGAAGAATCCCTGATTCATGGGGACCACGAGGAATCCGAGGAGCGCGACCCGGGGCCAGTCCCGCCGGTCGATCCCCCCAGCGCCCCGCAGGCGCTGCCAGCCCCAGAGCGTGGCCGACGCGATGACGAATCGGGTGAGCGCCACGGGAAGCGCACCCACGGCGCCGACAGCGCCCTTGGCGAAGAGGTGCGTGGCGCTGGCCAAAATCTGATTGGCGGCGAGCGCCAGGGCGACCCGTGGGCCTTGATCGTGGGGACGGATGGGGGCGTTTCCTTTCGAGTGGGGGATGGACCGAAGGCCTGGCGCCGCGGCAGCTTCCCGGGCGCCGACCGGACGGCAGTGTAGCCGCCGGCGCCCCTTCGCCGCAACCCGCTGGCATCCTGGATGGACTTAGGGTATGCTGCTCGGCTCCGGAGGATACGACGACATGATGGATACCGATTTTCGGAATTACCTCCGCGCCTCGCAAGGGCCGGAACCAGACATCGCGCTTAGCAATCCGCGCTGGCATGAAACCGAACTCGTCGCGCGAAAACTGATCGAGACCAGCGCCGCCGAGCCGGGGCTCAAGTCGCTTCTGAACGAGCCGCTGCGAAAGAAACGCTGGGATCTCCTGCTCCTCTCCGGGCTCCTGCATCAGGCTCTCGGACAGCGAATGCCGGCGATCGAATGCTTCGAGGTCGTCGGCGACAAATGCGTCGCGGCGAACGACCGTGACGCCGTCGTGCATCTGCTCCCCCGCTTCCTCGTCCCCGAACCCGTTTCCCAGGCCGTCCGATTCCTTCACTACCTCGCGAAGGGCGCTCCCTCCGAAGAAGAACGGATCGAAGCGCTCCGCAACGCGATCGCCATCCGCCCCTCCGATCCCGACCTGCATCTCGACCTCGCGGCGGCGCTGGAACAGGTCCAGGACGTCGAGGCCGCCCGAGAGCACCGGCTCCGCTTCCTGGAGCTATCGCTCGAGGAGACGCGGCCGAAGGGACTCTCGGAAGCGGTCGCGCGCGCCGTGGAGGAAGACCTGGCCGCCGAGCCGAAGCGTGTCGGCACCATCGTCGTGCGCTATGCCGGCAAGGTGGCCTGGAAGGACGCCGAGTCGGTGCTGGAACTGGCGATGCCCGAGTTGGAGAAGCGCGCCGGGGGACTCCTCCCCTGGGACGATCTGGCGGTGCTTCTGCCGAAGATCCTCGCCACGCCGGCGGGTCGCGAAACGGCGGCCGAGCTCGTGAAGATCGCGGTCGCGCGCGAACCGCAGCCGGCGGCGATCGTGGAGGGCTCGGGAATCCTCGACTCCTCCATCGACGCGAACGTCGTCGTCGATCGCGTTCCGAAGATCCTGGCCCTTCCGCCGGGCGCCTACGTGACGCATGGCGCCTGGGGCCTCGGCCGCGTCATGGCGACCGACGGCGAGACCGTGAAGCTCGACTTCCCGAATCGCACCGGACACCAGATGTCGTTCGCCATGGCCTCGAAGTCGCTTCTGCGCCTTCATGCCGACGGGCTTCGCGTGCTTTCCATCGAGGAACCGGAACGGCTACAGGCGCTGGCCAAGGCGGGAGATCCCGATCTGCTCGCGCGGGCGCTCCGCGAGGTGGGCGGCAAGGCATCCACCGCGAATCTCAAACCGCGGTTCGATACCGCCTTCCCCGACGGCGACTGGTCGGCCTACATCAAGAAGGCGAAGGAGAAGATCAAGGACGACCCCCGCTTCGACCTGAGCGAGGCCTACAAGAACGTCTACGCGCTCGCCCCCGAAGGCCAGACCGGCAGGGGCGCGGTTCTCCCGCGTCTCTCGTCGCGGGCCGCGGTGAAGGGGCTCGCCGTGGTGAAGAAGTTCATGCGGGAGCATCCGGAGGAGGAGACGAGGCTTCGCGAACACGCGGGCCCGCTTGTCGCCCGCTGGATCGGTGATCCCGCGCTCGACCTCACGGGCCGCGCGCAGGCGCTCTGCTACGCGGTCGGCTGGAACAGTCTCAACCGCGAGGAAGCGATCGAGGCGCTGGGCGACCTGATTCACGAAGGGCTTTGTCCCGACGATTTGAACATCAGCGTCTATCAGGAACTCCTCATGGACCTCGCGGAGGGCTGCCCGGAGGAGGAATCGTTCCTGTGGCGCGCGTTCGAGAGCCGGCTACCCCGGCTCCGCGATCGCGGCCGCCTGCGGCTGCAAGACGTCCTGGGAGACGCCTACACGCGCTCGATCGAGCAGCGCGTCCAGCGTAGCGCCGACACGCCCGCCCTCACGTCGCGGCTCATCGAGCATTTCGCGGCGCAGCCGGACGCCGCGGGCGCGCCGCCACAGGCCCTGCTCCTCGTCGCCGCCATCCGCCTCCTGGAGCGGGAACTCGCGGAGGGTACCCCCGACCGGCTCCTGGCCCTCCTCGACGAAGGAGGCGCCTATCGCATCCGGTTCCAGGCCACGCCTCCCGACGCGGAGGCGATGGAGGCCATCGAGCGCACGGTGCTCGCGTGGGGCGGGAGCGAGCGGCGTCTCGTCCCGATCATCGAGTTCCTCCGCGTCATCGGACATCCGGAGATCGCCGATGCCTACGAGGAACACCGCACGGCGCGGACGAAGAGCCTGCTCGAGGGGAAATCGACCGAGGACGTCGACACCCGATTCACGCTCATGACCAAGACCACCTATCAGCGCCTGGAGTCGGAGCTGAAGCGCCTCGCGCTGGAGCTGAAGACGACCATCCCGGCCGCCATCGAGCGTGCCCGCCAGCTGGGCGATCTGAAGGAGAACGCGGAATACGCCGCCGCCAAGGCGAAGCAGGCGAACACCGCCGTGCGCGTCCAGGAGCTGATCACCTTGCTCGAAGCGACACGGATTCTCGAGTCGCTCGAGATCGACCCGAAGCGGGTCGGCGCGGGCACGGAGGTCTTCCTGGCCCCGCTTGCCGCCGGCGACACGCCGGTCCGGTTTTGGATCCTGGGTGAAGGAGATCATCTGCTCGGCGACGGAATTCTCTCGTACCGCGCTCCGATCGCGCGTCCGCTTCTGGGAAAGGGCGCCGGCGAAGAGGTCGACATCGAGTTCGAAACGGGCATCCGGCGATTCCGAATCGAGTCGATCCGCAAGCGGCTTCCGGGCGATCCGGTCCCGGTCTAGCACGCATCCAAGGAGATTGACGCCCCGAGGTTCGGGGGAACCAACGGAAAGGAGAGTCGTCCATGGCAAAGCACGTGGTGAAGCCACTTCCCTACGCGAACGATGCGCTGAAGGGAATCGGCTCGAAGACGATCGAGATCCATCACGACAAGCTCTACGCGGGCTACGTGAATAAGAGGAACGAGATCGAGGAAGCACTGGCAAAGGTGGACCGGAGCAAGGCGAACCAGATCTACTCCGACATGCGCGGGATGAAGCACGAGGAGACGTTCGCCGCGAACGGTCAGATCCTGCACGAGATCTACTTCGCGGTGATGGGCGGCGACGGCCAGCCGAAGGGCGAGGTAGTCGACAAGATCAAGGAAGACTTCGGCACCTTCGCGGCGTGGGAGGAAGACTTCAAGGCCTCCGGCATGTGCGCCCGCGGCTGGGTCGTCCTGGCGTTCGATCCGACCGACGGACGGCTTCACAACTTCATCGGCGACTAGCAGAACCAGGGCGGTGTCTGGGGCACGTTTCCGGTCCTGAACGTCGACACCTACGAGCACTCCTACTTCATCGACTACGGCTCGGACCGGAAGGCCTACCTCGAGGCGTTCATGCGGAACATCAACTGGGACGAGGTGAATCGCCGCTACCTGGCGGCCGCCCAGATGGCGATGGCCCGCAAGTAAACCCCGGCGCGGAGGCCGGAAACGGTCCTCCGCACGATTGCAGTCCGGCGGGTGTCCGTGCGTTATGCACGGACCCCGCCTTTCCTTTTGCACCCCTCCTCCGTGGCTCCGCCCCAAATTACTTGATGGCAATCACTTAACAGCACATCCCGAAACCCCCTTCTACGGCATGGCCCTTGCTCTACACGCCAGGGGTTTTTCCATTCTCAATCGTATTTCGTTCGCGATGGGGATCGCGACAACCAAGGAGACCGACATGAAGACGGTAAAGGTGTTTGTCCTCGCGCTGGCGGCGCTCGGAGCGCTCGCGGCGTTCAACGGCTGCACGGATACGTCCACGCGGGCCATTCTCCAGGTCGTGAGCGTGAACGACGGACTCGTCTATTACAGCGACCTGGTGTCCGACTCGGGTAGCGTCGTGGCCGACGAAGTCCTGATCAAGGTGACGAACATTCCGAACGACGGCGGCCAGCCCCTCGCGCCCGGCACGCCCTTCTCGCAGATCATCCTCACCGGCTACACTGTGACCTTCGACAACGGGGTCTACCCGCCGGTCACGGGCGGCGTGACCGGTGTCGTCAACTCCGGCGGCGAGACCGAGGTCTCCATCGCGTTGACAGACATCGGAGCCAAGGCCGCGCTCTCCTCGTCGATCGCGACGAGCACGACGGCACGGATCACGTTGTCTGGGTTCAATCACATCAACGGCGGAAACAACGGCGATGCGGTATCCGCGCGCGCCAGCCTCCCCGTCCAGGTCGCGAACTTCGTTGACGCCGACATCCCGAACTAACCGTCTCGCCGGTCGCGATCCCCTCGGCCCGTCACGCAGCTCGTGGCGGGCCGATTCTAGTTCCTGGAGCGCCGGGAGGGATCCCAGCGATAGACGGCGAGCGCGATGCGACCGGGGCTTCCGCGCCGGCCCGGTCAACGGTAGGCGAACAGCATGGCATAGATGATCCAGAGCACGATCAGGAATCCGATCGTGAGGGCGGTATACCCGAACGCGCGGATGGCGCGGAGGACGATCGGCGGGTAGGGCTCCACCA
>JANOOP010000185.1:0-3148 GCA_031421415.1 Candidatus Eiseniibacteriota bacterium | reverse complement strand
CCCGACTCCCCCGGATGGATCTCGGTGAAGAGGCGAAGCCCTCGATCGAGAATGCTCGGCCGGCGTTCCATGGTCATCGGTCCCCCCTGAACAGCGTGACCTGTCGTTTCAGCGCTCGACCGCGACCACGCGCCCGCTCGCTCTCGCGACGTAGAAGCGCACCGCGCGGCTCCATCCGCCGCCACGGTCGACCGAGGTCTCGATGGCCAGGAACGGCCGGCTTGCGGCGCCGGCTTCCCCGCCGGGCGGGTTCGCCGCGAGAGTCGCGAGATCTGCCTTCGGTTCGGACGTGAGACTCCACTCGCTCCACGGATCCCTGTTTCGCTCCGCGTCGCACGCGGCAAGCCTGATGCGGTAGCGAGGCGTCGTACCTGGATAGAGCTCCCGCTCCGCGCCGAGGTCGTGGAAGCGGAGCACGCCTTGATTCCAGGCGAAGAAATCGAGCGGTGGCACGCGGTCGAACCAGGCGCGCGCCACCTTGTCGCGCCGCGCCTCGAGCATCCGGACCATCGTGCGCGCCGCCTCGGGATCTTGGTACTTCCCCTCGGCCACCGCCGCCTCCAGGTGATCGCGGCGAAACGCCGAGACGACCTTCGCCGCCCAGTAACCGTCTCGCTCGGTCATGTTCGCGAACGCGGCATTCGGCTGGAGCGACTTCCACTCCATCGGATCGAACTGCTCCGCCTCGTAGTAGCCGAGTTCCGGCATTCCCTCCGGGAGCGTGAGCCGCCGCCAATCGTCCTCGTGGAGCCCGAGCGCAAAAAGCCGTCCGCCGATGGCCGGAAAGTCGGCGCCGTACTCCATGTTCGCAAGCGGGAACGGACCCTCGCCGCCGGTCCCGAGCGTGGCGGTGAAATCGAAGAGGAAGTGCTTCACGTACCGCATCCCGCCGTCGGTGACGTAGCTGTCCTGCGTGTTGTGCTGCTTCACGTCGAAGTGGGCGAGCCACGCGCAGATCATGCGGAGTCCGCGGACGGGCCGGCGATTCTCGTGCTTGATCCGGTCGAACGGATCGTCGCGGCGTCGCCCCTTCCAGTCGAACGGCCCCAGGAGCTCGCCGGGCAGGAACTTGCTCGCGATGGCGCGCCAGGTCCCATCCGGCTGGCGCGGGGCGCGCGTCAGGATCGTGTCGAGGTCGGCGTCCGTCATCGGGCGTTTCTTCCCGTGCGTGTCGGTGATCTTGACCCCGTCTTTCAGAAGGAGATCCTCGCGCCGGAAATTCACGACGAAATCTTCGGAGACGTTGTACCCGGCCGCGTGGAGGAGCCGTCCCGCGATCACGCCGGCGGCGGATGTCGATCCGGGACAGCAGGGCGGATCGAACTTCACGACGTAGGTGTCGCCGCGGGCATCCTTCACGTTGAAGCCCGCGGTGACGCCCTGCGTCTTCGCCCTCACGACGTTCCATGGCGCGCTCCGATCCGGCCCGTCCACCGTCAGCGGCCCACGCGCCACTTCCTCCGGGGTCATCGGGAAGAGGCCGATCCGGTTCGTGAACCAGGTGGACGCGAGCGCCTCGTCGAGTGCGTTCACGTCGACGGCGGGGCGCACCACCTCACCGCCGAAAAGGGATCCAACGTGCCGCGCGAGACGGACCGGGTTGAAGAGACGTCCGATCGGTCGAGCGATCGTCTCGTCGAACCCGTCGCGCATGAGGCTGGGGTCCCGCTTCACGGGCTTCGCGATGTTTCCCCGATCGGCGGCGTCCCATCGCGCCGGCTCGTCGCGAAGCGGCTCGCCGGCGATCGCGACGCGGACGGCGGCGGTGCCGGGCGCAAGGAGGCCGCCCCCCGCCACGGCGAGGAACAATGCGGCCGCCAGGGCAGCGCGCCTAGCGCGCGGGAATCGGCTCGCGCCCATGGAGAAATCCGCCTTTCACGAACTGGAACACCTGATCCGCCCTGAAGCGGAGCACCGCCGTCTCCTCGCTTCGGGCGTATTCGATCCGGAAGACCAAGCCGCGACCCGACTCCACGCGCAAACCGCCTCCGTAGGAGAGCGTCATCTGGCGGAGCGCGATCCGATCGGCATCGCCGAAGACCTGCCCCACGTCGGTCAAGAGGTAGCCGTCGATGCCCGCTCCCTCCGCGCGCTGATGGGCCCAGACCGGCCACCGATATTCGGCGGTGGCGATGGCGATTCCGCGATCGCGCCAGCGGAAGTCGTCGTAGCCGCGGAAGAGGTCGGGGTCGTCGTTGGTGTTGAGGCGCGCGAGCGGAACGGGATCGCCGCCGACGTCCTCGATCCAGGAGGCGACGCCCCGGAGCGCCAGGACCCGGAGCGGGCGCCAGAGGGTGATGAAGTGCTGCGCCTCACCGCGAAACATCCAGAAGCGCGCATCGTCGCGATCGACGCCCTCGAAGTAGGCGGCGCGAACGCGCTGGAGCCCACCGCGCCCCGGCCGATTCCCGAGGCCACGGCTCTCGTGCATCCACTGCCCGCCCATCGTCACGCCGTAGGAGTGCCTCCCGTACCCCGGAAGAAGCGGCGGCGCGAAGAATTCCTCGGCGGGGGGATCGTTGCCGGAGCCGGGGGCGCCGGTCGCGACCGAGGTGTAATCCAGATTGGCTTCGAGATGCGATTCCCCGCCGAGCGGGCGGCGCACGGTGGCACCGATCCAGCCGGCCTCCTGGTGGAGAAACGTCTTATCCTCTTCCCTGGAGTCGGGGCCGAGGCCGAAGTAGCGGACGTTGGGCCGCTGGCGGTAGCCTGCCCCGAATTCGACGAAGCCGTCGCGCGGCGAGTCGAAGCGGGCGGCGGCGCCGAGGCGGTGATCGCGATTGCTGGTGGTGGAGGCGCGGACCCGGAGGGTGTTCCCCTCGCCGAGGAACTTGGTGTGTTCGGCGGTGAGGCCGCCACCCAGGCCCGAGAGACCGCCGAATCGGAAGTCGAGCAGGAACCCGAACGGCCCGCGCCGCGGTCCTAGCAGGGTCGCCGCCCGTTCCAGTACCCTATGTTCGTCGAGGTACCCGATCCCGGCTCCGGTCCCGTGCGACAGGAGGGCGATGGGGTAGGTGGCGATGCGATAGGGGAGGAGCAGGGCGCGCTCCCAGACCGGCTTCGGCGGCTCCACGACGGTGACCGCCACCGAGTCGGGGCGGACCGGAATCGGTCCCCAATAGCTTTCGACCGTTTCGGCGCGCGCGGG
>JANOOP010000184.1:0-2836 GCA_031421415.1 Candidatus Eiseniibacteriota bacterium | reverse complement strand
GCACCGCGTCCAGCAAGAGCTGCAGCGTCGTCAGTCGCTGCTGTCCGTCGATGACGGTGCGCTGCTGCAGATCGCTCGTCGGCGTGGGAAGCTGTTGTAGCACTATGGCGCCGAGGAAATGAGGTGCTTGCGTCGTGTTCGGCGACTTGCGCATTTCGGTCATCGTGAACAGCCAGATCGGTCGATCGTGAACAGTTGGATCGGTGATGGTGAACGGAGCGTAGCGACGCTGGGGGTTCAGGGTTCGATGTGAGCGATCTCCTTTCTCCAGGAGGGTCCTTGCAGGGCGATCCGGTGGGCGTTGTGGAGGAGCCGGTCGCAGATGGCGTCGGCGACGGTAGGCTCTCCGAGGTGATCGTGCAAGTGCTCGATCGGGATTTGGCTGGTGAGGATGGTGGAGCGGGAGCCGTATCGGTCTTCGAAGATTTCGAGCAGGTCGCGGCGGTCCTGGTCTCGCAGGGGGGCCAGGCCCCAGTCGTCGAGGACGAGGACGTCGGCCCTCGCGAGGCGTGTCAGGAGACGGATGTAGCTTCCGTCGGCGTGGGCGAGGGTGAGTTCCTCGAAGAGCCGCGGGATGCGCCGGTAGAGGACGCGGGAACCGGTGCGGCAGGCCTGATGGGCGAGGGCGCAGGCGAGAAAGGTCTTGCCGGTTCCGGTGGCGCCGGTGATGACGACGTTGTGGTGTTTGGCGATCCAGAGCCCGGTGGCGAGGTGGCGCAGGAGCGTCTTGTCGAGCGGTCGCTGGGGGCGATGCTCGATGGCTTCCAGGGTGGCCTGGGAGAGACGGAGCCGTGCCTCCGCCAGGGAGCGCTGGAGGCGCCGGTTTTCCCGGGCGAGCCACTGTGAATCGACGAGGAGGCCGAAGCGCTCGTCGAAGGAGAGCGCGGCGTGGTCGGCGAGAGCCTGCTGCTCCTGCCAGGCGGTGGCCATGGCCTGAAGGTGAAGGGTCGCGAGCTTCTCGAGCGTGGAGCCGTTGAGCATGGGGATATCCTCCTCAGCGATAGTAGTCGCGTCCGCGCAGGTTGGCGTGCACGACGGGGGCGTCGTGCGGGCTCGAGTCCGGGGCGGGCATCCGGTCGAGTCCGTGCTTCAAGATCGAGTCGACGTGGCGGTAGGAGCGGGCCCCGACGGTGAGCGCCCTTTGGCAGGCGGCTTCGAGGCGGGCGTCGCCGTAGCGCTTGGCGAGGCGCAGGATGCCGAGGCAGGAGCGGTAGCCCTGCTCGGGGTGAGGGCGGTCGGCGAGGATGGCCTCGACCAGGGCCTCGGTGTTCGATCCGATCGTCCGGGCCCAGCGCGTGATCCGAGCCGGCGACCACTCGAGGTGATGGCGGTGGCTCCGGGGCATGTGCTCCGGCACGGTCGTGTGGCGGCCGCGCAGGGAGCTTCTCGCGTGGGAGGCGACTCGCTGGCCTTTGTGAAATACCTCGACGGTGGTCGCCGTGTGGCGCAGGTCGAGCCGCTCCTGGCGAAGCGTGAAGGGGACGCTGTAGTAGTGGCCGTGGAGTTCGACGTGGTAGTCGATGTTGGCGCGCACGAATTTCCACAGCGCGTGCTCGTAGCGGGCGCCGGGCCGAGATTTCAAGGCCGGACGGTCGATCTGCTCGAAGAGCGCGAGGCGGCTGGCGCGGTAGTGGCGCATGGTGCGGCCGTTGAGCTCATCGAGAAGCTCCCGGATGCGCTGGTTCAGGGGATGAAGCGAGAAGTAGGTCTCGTGGCGCAGTCGCGCCAGGATCCAGCGCTGGGCGATCTGAACGGCGGCCTCGACCTTCGCCTTGTCCCGCGGATGGGCCGGGCGAGCGGGGAGGATCGCGGTCCCGTAGTGGAGGGCCAGCTCCTCGTAGCTGCGCTGAAGCTCCGGCTCGTAGCGGCAGGCGCGCGTGACGCCGGTCTTCAGCTGATCCGGAACGACGGCGCCCGGTACACCCCCCAAAAACTCGAAGGCGTGGACGTGGCTCTCGATCCAGTCCGCGATCTGCTGAGTGGCAGTGGCCTCGGCGTAGGTGAAGTTCGAGGCCCCCAGCACCGCGACGAACAGCTCCACCTCGCGGATCTCACCGGTCTCGGGATCGACCACGTGGAGCTTCTTGCCGGAGTAGTCGACGAACAGCTTCTCCCCGGCCCGATGAACCTGGCGCATCGAGAGCCGGCGCTCCTGACACCAGCGCCGGTAGTGCTCGCAGAACTGGGTGTAGCCGTAGCCGCCGGGATGCCGCTCCAAATACTCGTGATGGAGCAGCGCGAGCGTGACCCCCGGCTTCTTCCGCTCCGTGTGAAGGTAGATCGGATCGGGAAGCGGCCGCCGTCGTTGAGCCGAAGTCGCCCCGTAGAGCCGGGCTTCGAGCGCGTCGTCGCCCAGCGCTTCGACCGCGGGCCAGTCGAGCCCCGCCGCCCGAGCCCGCCGCTCGGCCGCCGAAACGGCGCCGACGCTCACCCCGAGGCTCGCCGCCACCTCCCGGTGGCTACGGCCCAGGGACCACTTGTGCCGCAGTATCTCTCGGATCTTTCGCATGGACAGTCGCTCGGTCGCCATCCCAACCCCTCCTCAGGGGCGGATGGACCACTGGACTCTCCAGCGTCGCTACGCTACCAGGCTCCTACCCCACGGAGGGCAGGATGGCCTGTTCACGATCACCGATCTACCTGTTCACGTCTCCGATCCAGGTGTTCACGATGCCGATCTGGGTGTTCACGATGCTCCGATTTTGCTGTTCACGATGCTCCGATCTACGTGTTCACGATGGCCCGAAACACGCACTCTCGCACACCATGTCCTCTGCAGCCGAGTTCTGACGGTGCGTAAACGTGTTATAGAGGAAGGCGTACTCGACGTCGCTCG
>JANOOP010000183.1:0-2504 GCA_031421415.1 Candidatus Eiseniibacteriota bacterium | reverse complement strand
GGAAGCGGCGCAGGTGTTCGACGAGCTTCAGGCGGTGCTGAAGAAGGCGAAGCCCGACGCCACGTTCGAGGGAGTCTCCGTGGACCGGATGCTTTCGGGTGGCGTCGAGACGATCATCGGCATGACGCGCGATCCCGCATTCGGTCCCATCGTCCTCTTCGGACTTGGCGGCGTTGCCGTGGAGTTGCTGCGCGACGTGCAGGTCCGCCTGGCTCCGTTGACCGACACCGATGCTGAGGAGATGGTTCGGAAGATCCGCGGCTATCCGCTCCTGGATGGATTCCGGGGGGCGCCCAAGGCGAACGAGGCGTCGCTCCTCGATCTGCTCCATCGCGTGTCACTGCTCGCGAGCGATCACGAGGATCTTTTGGAGCTAGATCTGAACCCTGTACTCGCGCTTCCCGGGAACACCCCTTCAATCGCGCTCGACGCGCGCGTGCGGCTGGGTGTGCCGCCGACTCGGTGACGACCCCGAGCTCCGACGTGGTTCAGGAGCGTACCGCGGCCCGCGGCGGACTCGCCCGGCTCCTCTTCTCGTTCCGGCCGGAAGAGGTGGCCACGCTGCTGCTCTTCGTCCCGATGGCCTATGCCCTCGGCTCGATCGCGGCCTTCGGCGGCGGCATGCCGCTCCAGGGCGCCGCGGCCAATTACCCCGACGCCTTCACCCGCCTCGTCTGCCTGGCCGGAAGTGTGGTCGTTTTCCTCTGGGTCGTGCGAACGAAACCACAGTGGACCTTCGCGCGGGACGTCCTTCCGTTTCTCTTCGCGACAAACGTATACGCGAATCTCCACGACATGATTGCCTTCTTCAACGCGCCCGACATCACCAGGCCGCTCCACGACTGGGATGTGAAGCTCTTCGGCGTGGAGCCGACGGTCTGGGCCCAGCAGTTCGCGCATCCGCTCCTGACCGACTTCTTCACGGTCTGCTACTGGCTCTACTACGTCTTGCCGCCGCTCCTCGGGATCCTGCTCTATCTCCGGGGCGAGTGGCAGTCGTTCCGCGAGACGCTGGTGAGCATCGTGATCTGTCTCTACATCGGATACATCGGCTACGTCGTCCTTCCCGCGGGGCCGCCCCGCTACATGATTCCCGAGCTGTTCGGGGCACCGCTCCAGGGGATGCTTCCCATCCTCGACGCCACACGCGCCGCCACGGCGGCCGTGCCGCTCACCGCGAAGGGGGCCTTCCCGTCGCTCCACTGCGGCGTCATGTTCCTGGCGATCCTTCTCTCGTGGAGGCACCTCCGGTGGTTCTTCCCGGTGATGGTCTTCTTCGGGGTGGGATTGATCGTGGGGACGGTCTATCTCCGTCACCACTGGGTCGTCGATATCTTGGCGGGGATCGCGCTTGCGATCGTGGCCGACCGGATCGCGCCGCCGCTCGAGCGGTGGTGGGCGGCGAGGGCGGCTCGCTATGGCGTGGCGCCGGGGGGCGCCTTTCGCAGCAAAGAGGCGACGACGGAGGCCGCCAGGATCGACGCCACGACCAAGAGCGAGACCCCGATCGGGATCTTGTAGACTTCCGAGATCATCATCTTCACCGCTACGAAGATGAGGACCACGGCCAAGCCCACCTTCAGGTAGACCAGCCTCGCCACGAATCCCGAGACGCAGAAGTAGAGCGCGCGCAGACCCAAAATTGCGAAGATGTTCGACGTGAAAACGATGAAGGGATCCTTCGTGATCGCGAAGATCGCCGGAATCGAGTCGATCGCGAAGATGAGGTCGGTGATCTCGATCAGGGCGAGGACCATGAAGAGCGGCGTCGCCAAGCGCTTTCCGTTCACGCGCACCCAGAATTTGTCGCCGTGATAGTCGCTCGTCGTCGGGATCACCGAAGTGAAGGCGACGAAGAGGGGATTCCGCTCCGGGTGTTCCTCGGCGTGCCGCTGGATGAGAAGGCGGATTCCGGTGAGGAGGAGGAGTCCGCCGAAGACGTAGAGGAGCCAGTGGAACTCCTTGAGGGCCGCGGCGCCCACGAAGATGAAAATGGCGCGCATCAGGAGAGCGCCGACCACGCCCCAAAATAGGACGCGGTGCTGATAGAGCGCCGGGACACGGAACGAGGTGAAGATCACGAGGAAGATGAAGACGTTGTCGACCGAGAGGGCCTTCTCGATCAGGTACCCCGTCAGGAACTCTAGTCCCTGCTGGGGGCCGAACGCCAGGTAGATCCAGACGTTGAAGGCCAGGGCCATCCCGATCCAGACCACGCTCCAGATCGCCGCCTCGCGGAACGAGACCTCGTGCGCCTTTCGATGAAAGACGCCGAGGTCGAGCGCAAGGAGGACCAGGATGAGGCCCGTGAAGGCGGTCCAAAGGAAAGGGGATCCGATCGATTCGGTCATAGGTGCGGCGGTCCTACCGCAGCGGGTGGAGTGTGGCCCACAAGACCAGGAGCAGGCAAGGGGAGTTGGACATCTCCCCGTGGGTCCGTCGGAATGAAGAAAGGGGCCGCGCGGGCGGCCCCCTTCGTGTCACGTGCTCGACGAGACTCCAGC
>JANOOP010000182.1:0-3401 GCA_031421415.1 Candidatus Eiseniibacteriota bacterium | reverse complement strand
GGAATCGATCGTTGGACTGACCAAGGAGGAGGTCCGCACGACCCCGCTCGCAAGGCTCCTCCCCGATCGAAGCTGGCACCAATCGCTGGTCCGCAGCCTGGAGTTGGGCGTCGACACCGATCGGACAGAACACGACGTCGTCCGCTCCGACGCCACGTCGGTGCCGGTGGAGGTTCGGACCTCGCCGCTTCGCGACGGAGAGGGACGCGTCCGCGGCGCGGTCGGGACGCTGATCGACCTCTCGAGTCTGAAGGGGATGGAGGAGCGAATCCGGCAGCTCGACCGCCTGGCCGCCGTCGGGCGGTTCGTCTCGAGCGTGGCCCATGAGCTCCGGAACCCCCTCACGGGGATCGCCACGGGCGTCCAGTACCTGAGCCGCGGCTTCCCCGAGGGCGACGAACGGCACGAGAGCGTCACCTTCATCCTGAGAGAGGTGGTGCGGCTCAACACGATCATCCAGGACCTCTTCACGGCTGCAAGGCCCCGGGAACTCGCGCTGTCGCGCACGCCCGTGCGGGATATCGTCGACAGGGTGGTCCGGAGCCTCTCCGGAGCAGCCGAATCATCGGGGGTCACGATCTCCCTGGAAGATGCCGATAGATGGCCCGATGCCATGGTCGACGCCGACCAGGTCCAGCAAGTCTTCCTGAACCTGGTCGAGAACGCGATTCATGCCACCGCCGCAGGAGGCAGGATCGTGATCCGCTCCTTGCGGCGTGCGACCCCGCCGGAGATCGTGGTGACCGTGGAAGACACGGGAGCGGGAATGGCGCCCGAAGAGAAGGCGCGCATTTTCGAGCCGTTCTACACGACAAAGGCGAAAGGCACGGGCCTCGGGCTCTTCGTGGCGCACGGCATCGTGCAGCGGCACGGCGGGACCATCGAGGTCGAAAGCGATCCGGGCCACGGAACGCGATTCCGCGTGGCGCTCCCCGGTGTCCAGGACTAAGAGGCGACGCCCATGCCAAAGGCTTCCATCCTCCTGATCGACGACGACGACACGATCCGCTATTTCCTCCCGCGCGATCTCGAGGCCGAGGGGTACCACGTCCTCACGGCGGAATCGGGGGGCGCCGGACTCAAGGTGCTGGAGCGCGAGGCCGTGGACCTCGTCCTGCTCGACATCCGGCTCCCCGACAGGAACGGCGTCGAGGTGCTTCAGAAGATCAAGGAGCAGTGGCCCGACCAGATCGTGGTCATGCTGACCGGCGAGCCGGACCACGAGACCGCCGTCCGCGCCATGCGCCTGGGGGCGCGCGACTACCTCACGAAAGGGAAGCCGATCCGCGAGGAACTCCTCCTCGTGCTCGACCGGGAGCTCGCGTCGCAGCGGCTCGGGCGGGAGGTCCAGCACCACCGCCAGCAGAAAAGCAACCGCGTCCGGAGCGACTTCATTCGCGGCGAGAGCCCGGCCATGCAGAAGGTCTTCCACATGGTCGAGCAGGTGGCCACGAGCGAATCGACGAGCGTCCTGATCGAGGGTGAGAGCGGCTCCGGCAAGGAGCTGGTCGCGCATCTCATCCACGAACTCTCGGTGCGGCGCGACAAGGCGCTGCTGGAACTCAACTGCGCCGCCATTCCGCGCGAGCTCCTCGAGTCGGAATTGTTTGGGCACGAGAAGGGCGCCTTCACCGACGCGCGCCAGCAGAAGCAGGGGCTGCTGGAACTGGCGAACGGCGGGACGCTCTTCCTGGACGAAGTCGGCGAGATGAGCCTCCAGATCCAGGTGAAGCTCCTTCGCGTGCTGGAGCGGATGACCTTCAAGCGCGTCGGCGGCACGAAGGACATCACGGTGAGCGTCCGGGTCATCTCCGCCACGAATCAGAATCTCGAATCGATGGTTCGCGAGGGGGCCTTCCGGGAGGACCTTTACTACCGGCTGAAGGTCGTCCCGATCCGGGTCCCTCCGCTACGCGAGCGGCGCGAGGACATCCTTCCCCTGGCGCGCCATTTCCTCGATCAGTTCAATCGCGCCTTCGGCAAATCGTTCGCGTCGATCGATCCGGAGGCCGAGCGGATCCTCCTGACGTACCCCTGGCCGGGGAACATCCGGGAACTTCGCAATCTGTTCGAAAGGATCGTCCTCCTGAATCAGGGAACCTCGCTCCAGGCACAGCACCTGAACGCGGCCATCGCTCCGGCCCCCGCGACGGGGAGGGGAAGCGCGCCGCTCCAGACGCTCGAGGGGGTCCTCGATTCGGGACAGTTCCCCGACGAGGGGATCGATCTGGAGGGCTCTCTCGGCTCCGTGGAGAAGGAGATCATCCAGCGGGCGTTCGACTGGACCCGCGGGAATCAGAGTCGAGCGGCGCAGCTTCTTCAGATGAAGCGTGATAAACTCCGCTATCGAATGAAACTCTACGGATTCCACGACTCGACCACGTCCACGAGTGATGTGGGGTAGACCTCTCGTCGCGGCGCTCCTCGCCGCGGCCTGTGCGGCCGGAGGCTGCGCGTACACGGTTTCCGGCGTCCTCCCGGGCCACCTGAAGACCCTCGCCGTCCCGGTCTTCGGAAACAACACCGTGGAATTTCGCCTCGCCGACGACGTCACCCTCGCCATCACCGACGCGTTCCTCGCCGACAGGAGACTTCGCATCGTCCGCGAACGCGACGCCGACGCGGTGCTCCGCGGCACGGTGGTGGCCTATCGCAATCAGGTCTACGGCTACACCGCGCAGGAGCGCGCCACCCAGTACGAGATCGTTCTCGTGGTCCAGATCGCGTTCCGGGATCAGGTGAAAAATCGGATCCTCTGGAAGGAAGACCGGCTGGCCGTCCGGACGACGTACAACGTCGTCGCGGTCGGCGGGGAGCCGGCCAAGACCGAATCCGATGGAAGACAGGACGTGATTCAGAAACTGGCCGCCCAGATCGTGAGCCGAACGGTGCAGGGATGGTGACTCCGCGCGCCCGCGCGGGGGCAGGTTCGACGCCCTACGCGACGGGCCAGACCTGGAGGGAGGGAACCGAGCCTCCCCCCTTTGTCCTCGCGGCCGGGCCGAGCGACTACTGGCGGCAACACCTCGTCGAGGCGTTTCGCGAGAGCGGCTCCGCCACGGGCGCCGAGTTCCTCCGGATGGAAGGGGACGACCTCGACGCCGAGACGCTGGCCGGCGCGCTCGAATCGCTCTCGCTCTTCGCCTCCTCGCGGCGGCTCTGGATCCGCGAAGGGGCGAAGATCGAGAAGGCTTGCGAGGAGCGCCTCCTCGGCTGGGCCGGCGCGCCCATCGACGGGCTCTCCATCTTGCTCACCACCGCGCGCGATCCATCGGAACTGAAGTTCCTCGGTTCGCTCGCGGCGAGGACGGCGGTCGTACCGTGCGAGGAGCGGCCGGGCGACGCCGCGAAGGAGGCCGTGCGCCTCGCGGCCGCGGCCGGACTTCGCCTCCCCACGGGAC
>JANOOP010000181.1:0-4046 GCA_031421415.1 Candidatus Eiseniibacteriota bacterium | reverse complement strand
GGCTTTGAACGCTACCTGGCGCGATTCCGCGCGCTGACGCGGGAGGCCCGGGGCAACTTCGAGCGGAGCGATTGGCCGGGCGTCCAGCGCGACGCGAAGAACCGCCTCGACCTCTACGGGGGCTTCGTGGTCCTCTCGGTGGCCGCCGTCCACGAGCTCCTGGGGGAACGCGCCGGCAAGCGGGAGACGTGGGCCACGATCCACGCGGTCTTCGAGCGCAGGATCGCGCTCCATCCAGAACGAGAATTGGCGGAGACGTTCTTCAATTCGAATGTCCGCCGCGTCTTTCACACGGTGGGGGTCGACCCGATCGTCGAGTTCGTGCGGGCGGAGACATCCCCTCCCCGTTACGGCCCCCCGTGGAGTTTCACGGTCTTCCACCGGCGCGAGGGGACGCTCGACGAGGCGCTGCAGCGCGCGCTCCGCGAGACCGATTTCGCCATTCCGTGGGACGACCTGGAAGGGGACGCCGCGCGGGTCGCGGCGGCGCTGGCGGCGCAGGTCCAGCCCGGCGACGTCGAGGCGATCGAGATGGTCCGCGCCCCCTTCTTCCGCGGCAAAGGCGCCTATCTGGCCGGCCAGATCCACACGCGCGGAGGTCGCATCCCGCTTCTTCTCGCGCTTCGAAACCCCGGAGGGTCGATCCTCCTCGACGCCGCCCTCTTCACCGAAGACGAGCTGAGCGTCATCTTCAGTTTCGCCCACACCTACTTCTTCGTGGATCTCGACCGCGTGAAGGAGATGGTCGATTTCCTGGCGTCGGTCCTTCCCCGGAAGCCGATCGCCGATCTCTGGAGCGCCCTCGGCTTCCACCGTCACGCCAAGACGGAGCTTTACCGTTCGCTCCTACACCACCTGGCGACATCCACAGAGCGGTTCCACGTGACGGTGGGCCAGCGGGGACTCGTCATGGCGGTCTTCGCGCTGCCGGGATTCGACGTCGTCTTCAAGGTGATCCGCGACCGTTTTCCCCCGCCGAAGACGGTCACGCACGCGGAGGTGCGCGAGAAGTACCGGCTCGTGTTCCGGCACGACCGCGCCGGCCGCCTGGTGGACACTCAGGAGTTCGAACACCTCGAGTTCCCACGCGAGCGCTTCACGCCCGACCTCCTCGAGGAATTGTCCACCTCCGCGTCCGAGTCCGTGGACGTGCGCGAGAAGACCGTCGTCCTGCGGCATCTCTACACGGAACGCCAGCTCATTCCGCTCGACATCTTCCTGCTGGATGCGCCGCCGATGGACGCGAGCGCGGCGGTTCTGGAGTACGGCCAGGTCATGCGGGACCTGGCGGCGACGAATATCTTTCCCGGCGACATGCTCCTCAAAAACTTCGGCCTCTCACGGCACGGACGCGTCATCTTCTACGACTACGACGAACTCTGTCTGCTGACCGAGTGCCGTTTCCGGGATCTTCCTACGCCAACCACGACGGAGGAGGAAGTGGCGCTCGAACCGTGGTACTTTGTCGGGGAACACGACATCTTTCCGGAGGAGTTCCGGGCATTCCTGGGGCTGCGTGGCGAGTTGCTGGAGTCGTTCCTCGCGGCGCACCGCGAGCTTCTGGAACCCGCCTTCTGGCGGCGGATGCAGGATCTCCATCGCCAGGGCGTGATGCCCGACATCTATCCCTACCCGGCGTCCCGGCGGCTCCGCCCCGACGACGCCCGGTGGGAGGCATTGTGAGCCCGCGCCCCGCGCGGCAGGAGGAGATCGAATCATGAATGTCGCCCAAGGCGAAGCGATCACCCTACGCGACGGCAAGATGGTCGTGCCGAATCACCCCGTGATCCCGTTCATCGAGGGCGACGGAACCGGCCCCGACATCTGGCGGGCCTCCGTCCGCGTTCTCGACGCCGCGATCCAGAAGGCCTACAAGGGCGAGCGAAAGATCGCGTGGCACGAGGTGCTGGCAGGTCAGAAGGCGTTCGACAAGACCGGCAACTGGCTCCCCGACGCCACGCTCGACGCGTTTCGCGCGTACCTGGTCGGCATGAAGGGTCCCCTGACGACGCCGATCGGCGGCGGGATCCGGTCGCTCAACGTCGCCCTGCGCCAGATCCTCGACCTCTACGTCTGCCTTCGTCCCGTCCGCTGGTTCCAGGGAGTTCCCTCCCCGGTCCGCTCGCCGGAGAAGGTGAACATGGTGATCTTCCGCGAGAACACCGAGGACATCTACGCCGGGATCGAATTCGCCGAGGGCTCCGAGGACGTCCGCAAGGTTTTGGAATTCCTGAAGACCACGTTCCCTTCGAGCTACAAGAAGGTGCGCTTCCCCGAGAGCACGGCCATCGGCTTCAAGCCGGTCTCCCGCGAGGGGAGTGAGCGGCTGATCCGCGCCGCCATCGCCTACGCCGTGGGCCAGAAGCGGAAAAGCGTCACCATCGTCCACAAGGGGAACATCATGAAGTTCACCGAGGGGGCGTTCCGGAACTGGGGCTACGCGCTGGCCGAGCGGGAGTTCGCCGGCCAGGTCTACACGTGGGAGCAGTGGGAGCGGACGCGCGCGGCGAAGGGAGAGGAGGCCGCCGATCAGGAGCAGAAGGCGGCGCTCGCCTCGGGCCGGGTCCTCATCAAGGACGCCATCGCCGACATCACGCTTCAACAAGTATTGACGCGTCCCGACGAGTTCGACGTGCTCGCCACGCTCAACCTGAACGGCGACTACCTCTCCGACGCGCTGGCGGCCCAGGTCGGAGGGATCGGGATCGCGCCCGGCGGCAACATCAACTACATGACCGGCCACGCCGTCTTCGAGGCCACGCACGGCACCGCGCCGAAGTACGCCAACCTCGACAAGGTGAATCCGGGGTCGGTGATCCTCTCCGGCGAGATGATGCTCCGCTATCTCGGTTGGAACGAGGCGGCCGACCAGGTACTCAAGGGGATGGACGGCGCCATCGGCAGCAAGCGCGTGACGTACGACTTCGCCCGCCTCATGCCGGGGGCGACCGAAGTGAAGTGCAGCGAGTTCGGGGACAACATCATCACCCACATGGGATAGCCGATGATCCGCTCCCGATCCGGAACCGGTCGCGCGTTCGCGGTCGCCGTGCTGTTCGTGGTGGCCGCTACGGTCGCGTCATGCGGTTTCGGCGACAAGACGCTCGGGATCGCCGATCCACTCGCCGCCCCGCTCGCCCCGACGTACGAAGAGGCGAAGTCGATCCTCGACCGCAAGTGCGTCGGCTGTCATGGCGGCGGAGGCGAGTCCGAAGCCAAGCCCGGCAGCGACGACCGGAACTACTCGAGTTGCGCGGGGATCCTCGCGGACCTCGACGGGATTCTCAGCTTCGCGGTCGTGGGCGGCTCCATGCCGCCGGGCGCGCTCCCGAGACTGACCGAGCGGGAGAAACTGATCCTGAATCGCTGGGCCGCGCAGGGAGCGCAATCGCCATGCAATCCCTGAGCCCGGCCCGAGGCGCGGGAGGCGCGCGGCCGCTCCTGCTCGCGACGCTCGTCGCGCTCGTCGCGCTGGTCTCCCTTTCCTCCGCACTCGACGCGACGCCGCTCTACGCCGCACGCGAGGGGCGAACCTGCGACAACTGCCACCTGCGGCCGAATCTCTGGAAGAACCCGCCCGTGTTCGATCGCAAGTGCACCATGTCGTGCCAGGGGTGCCACGTCGATCCCGCGGGCGGCGGCATGAGGACCGCGGCGGGACGCTTCTACGGAAGCGCCACGCTTCCGATGATCGCGACGAATCCGCGCCCCACGCAGGACTGGGACTCCTGGATCTGGAAATTCCTCTGGCGGAAGGACCGGGCGACGACGTTCACCGACAGCCTCCCCGAGGGGCCGGCCGACCACGAGGCATCGAAGGCTCCGCGCTATGCGGCCCACGATCGCTCCGCGCTCGGGAGCCCGGCTGGCGGCTCCTCGCGCTACGCTCCCTTCCGCGGACGGATGGGACCCTTGAACGCCGACCCGCTCCTTCGCATGAGCTGGGATGTCCGCATGGCGCTCCTCGTCTCGCGGCGGGCGCTCTTCTTCCCGATGCAGGCGGACGTGGCGATGGCGCTCCACCCGGTGGAGCACGTCACGTTCCT
>JANOOP010000180.1:0-3398 GCA_031421415.1 Candidatus Eiseniibacteriota bacterium | reverse complement strand
CCGACGACCGCGTAGATGAAATCGGTGTGCGGATCGGGAAGGAAGAAGACCTTCTGGAGCCCGTGCCCCGCGCCCATTCCGAACACGCCGCCGGAGCCGAGCGCCAGGATCGACTGCGACACTTGCCAGTTCTTGCCGAGCGCGTCGGTCTGTCCCGCGCCCCACTGCGCCTGCCAGGCGACGACGCGATCCATCATGTACGGATTACGGAGGACCGTCAGGGAGGCGACGATGGCGCCGGCCAGGACGAGGAGCGCCAGATGCCGGCGCTTCGCGCCCGCGAGATAGAGAAGCGCGAATCCGGTCGAGAGGAGCGCGATCGTGCTTCCGAGATTCGGCTGTTTCAAGATCAGGAACGCCAGGACTCCCAGCACCAGACAGGCCGGCAGAAGTCCGTCGCGGAAGGCGGCGATCCGATCCCCTTTCTTGTCGAGGAGGTGCGCCAGGTAGACCACGCAGGCGACGCGCGCCACTTCCGTCGGCTGGATCGTGAAGGTCGCGACGGAGAGCCAGCGGTTCGCCCCCCGCACGCCCTCGCCGCCGAAGGCGAGCAGGACGCCCAGGAGGAGCACGCTTCCGCCGAGGGCCCAGGGAGCGAGCCGCTGCAGCCGGTGATAGTCGACCCGCATCAGGAACGCCAGGAGCCCCACGCCCAGGAGGACGCGAATGGCGTGACGCTGCAAAAAGTAGGTCGCCGAGTCGTACCGGCTCGCGCCAAGGAACGCGCTCGCGGAGTAGACCATGACGACGCCGAGGGCGACGAGGCAGGCCACCGGCGCGACCATCGCCCAGTCGAGACGGCGCACCGAACCGACGGCCACGTTCATCGCCCCGCTCCCGCGCGTTCGCGCTCCAGCCTGTGCACTGCCGCCTCGAACCGCGCTCCGCGATCCTCGAAGTTCCGGAACATGTCGTACGACGCGCAGCCGGGCGAGAGGAGGACGACCCCTCCTGGGGTCGCGTGGGACCGCGCGGACGCCACCGCCGCCTCGAGAGTCGCGGCCCGCGTCGTCGGCACCTGTGGCCAGGTGCGTTCGAGCTTGTCGGCCGCTTCCCCCAACGTGACGAGATGGCGGACCCGCTCGAGGATCAGCGGCGTCACCGCCGCGAAATCCCCGTCCTTGTCCCGTCCTCCCACGATCAGCACGATCGGCGCGTCGTAGGACTCGAGCGCCCGGCGCATCGCGTCGACGTTCGTCGCCTTCGAGTCGTTGACGTAGCGCACGCCGTCGATCGTGGCGACGAGCGCGAGCCGGTGCGGCAGTCCCTTGAACTCCCGGAGCGCCTTCGCGATCGCGGCCGGAGGAATTCCGACGGCGAGCGCGGCGGCGGCCGCGGCGGTGACGTTCTCGGTGTTGTGCGGACCCGGCAGCGCCACCTCGTCGCGGCGAAGAAGCGCGCCGTGGCTGCCCGCGAAGCGCCAGAGAAGCGCGCCCCCCTCCAGCCAGACGCCGTCGCCCGTCGGATCGGCGAGGCCGAACCAGAGCGGACGCGACCTCATGGGCCGGAGCAGCGCCGTGATCAGGGCGTCGCCCAGCGGCTGGACGCGGTAGTCGCTCTCCGTCTGACGCTCGAAGAGGCGGCCCTTGATGGCGGCGTAGCGCTCCAGCGTTCCGTGGCGGTCGAGATGGTCGGGCGTCACGTTCAGAAGGACGCCGACCCGGGGGCGGAAGCGCGTGCAGCTCTCGAGCTGGAAGGAAGAGACCTCCACGACCAGGAGCCCCTCGGCCGGGACCGCCTCGGCCCGCTCGGAGAGCGCCGTGCCGATGTTGCCGAGCACCTCGGTCGCGCGCCCCGCCGCGCGTCCCATCGCGCCGAGAAGTTCGACCGTGGTGCTCTTCCCGTTCGTGCCGGTGACCGCGACGATCGGCGCCTGGGCCACGGCGTGGCCTAGCTCCAGCTCGGCGGCGATCGGGATGCCGCGCCGCTCCGCTTCCCGGAAGAGCGGCAGGTCGAGCGGAACGCCGGGACTCGCGATCACCAGGTCGCGCCCTTCCAGCGCCGCGGCGTCGGTGGCGCCCAGGACGAGTTCCACGCCGAGCGGCTCCAACTCGCGCACGGCGGCGGAGAGCTCGGCCGGGGCCCGGCGGTCGACGACGCGGACCTGCCCGCCGTGACGAACGATCAGCTTCGCCGCCGCGATGCCGCTCCGGGCGGCGCCGACGACCAGGGCCTTCGCCCCGGCGAAGAAGGGACGGTCGGTCATTGCAGTTTCAGCGTGCTCAGCCCGACCAGCGCGAAGAGCGCCGCGGCGATCCAGAATCGGACCACCACGCGCGGCTCCTTCCAGCCGGAGAGCTCGAAATGGTGATGAAGGGGCGACATGCGGAGGATCCGCTTCCCCCATACCTTGAACGACAGGACCTGCGCCATCACCGAGAGGGCTTCCAGAACGAAGACGGCTCCCACGATGGCGAGAAGGAACTCGCGCTTGATCAGGACCGCGACCGTTCCGAGCGCGGCGCCGAGCGAGAGCGAGCCGGTGTCTCCCATGAAGACGTCGGCCGGATGGCAGTTCCACCAGAGGAATCCGAGGGTCGCGCCGAGCACGGCCGCGCAGAAGACGGTCAGCTCGCCGGCGCCCGGGATGTAGGCGACCTGGAGGTATTGCGAGAACTTCACGTGCCCCGTGACGTAGCACATGCCGCCGAGCGCCACGGCGGCGATGGCGGTCATGCCGGCGGCGAGGCCGTCGAGTCCGTCGGCGAGGTTCACCGCGTTCGACGATCCGGTGATGACGAGGACGACGAACGGCAGATAGAGCCACCCGAAATCGAGAAAGGTCCTCTTTAAGAATGGGACGTTCGTCTCGCTCGGATCGAGGAGGCCGCCGGACGGATAGAGGAAGACCGCCAGGAAGACGCCGATGCCGAGCGCGATCTGCCCCGCCAGCTTGTAGCGCCCCAGGAGACCCTTGCGGAGGTGCTTCACGACGCGGAGCCAGTCGTCCAGGAAACCAACGGCGCCCATGAAGAGCGTCGCGAGGAGCGCGACCCAGACGAGGCGGTTCTCGAGGTTTCCCCAGAGGAGCGTGCTCACCGCGATGGCGATCACGATCAGGACGCCGCCCATGGTCGGAGTGCCCGCCTTGTCGTAGTGGGACGGGGGGCCCTCCTCGCGGATCTGCTGCCCGATCTTCAGCTCGCGCAGCTTCCGGATCACGAGCGGACCGAACGCGAGCGCCAGCAGGAGCGCCGTGGCCATGGCGTACGCGGAGCGAAACGTGATGTAGCGGAAGACGTTCAGCGCCGGGAATTGCTCGTGGAGCGGATAGAGCAAGTGATAGAACACCGGCTACTCCTTCCCCGCCGTCGCCAGCGCGGCCGCGTTCCCCGCGCGACCGGGCACGAGGGCGTCGACCACTCGCTCGAGCCGCATGCCGCGCGATCCCTTCACCA
>JANOOP010000179.1:0-4960 GCA_031421415.1 Candidatus Eiseniibacteriota bacterium | reverse complement strand
GCTCGGGGCCATCCCGCCGCGTTCGGTCGTCGTGACGAAGCGGGTCGCCTACTTCGCCGGCTGCTTCGCCCGCTTCCACGATCCCGAGGGAGAGGCCGAAGCGACGGTGAAGGTGCTGGAAGCGAACGGCGTGGAAGTCGTGGTTCCCGAGCAGCGTTGCTGCGGTATCGCGCTCATCACGATGGGCGCCGAGCGCTCGGTCATGGAGGACGCGCGCCGGAATGTGGCCACGCTCCTGCCGCTCGTGGAACGCGGTTTCACGATCGTCGCCAGCGCGCCTTCCTGCGGTCTGGCCCTGATCGAGGACTATCCGCGGCTTCTGGGCAGCGAGGCGGCGCGCCGCGTTTCCGATGCGACGATCGACGTGCACCAGTATCTCTGGAAGCTCCACGAGCGGGGAGAGCTGCGGACCGACTTCCGCCCGACGCCGATGTCGGTCGTCTACCACCAGGCGTGCCACTCCGTGGCGCAGGGGATCGGCGAGGAACCGATCCGACTGCTCCGTCTGATTCCGGGTATCGAGGTTCGTCCGATCGACGACTCCTGCTGCGGAATCGCGGGAACCTACGGCATGCGCGCGGAGAACTACGAGAGGGCCCAGGAGATCGGAGATCCGCTCTTCGCGGAAATCCGCCGCGCCGCGCCCGAGGTCGTCTTGACAGGATGCGGCACCTGCAACATCCAGATCGCGAATGGGCTGAAGCGGTCCGTCGTCCACCCCATGGCCATTTTGAGGCGGGCGTACGGGCTCTAGCAGCGAAGGGGCGCTAGGAGGAGGAACATGTTCGGACTCGAGCTGCATCCCGCGGTGGTTCATTTCCCGATCGCGTTGGGCGTCGTGGGGGCGCTGGCCGCCGTCGTCTATCTGCTGCTCCGGAAGGAGTGGCTCAGGTGGTTCGCGCCGGTACTCCTCACGATCGCGCTTCTCGGCGGCGTGGCCGCCTATTTCAGCGGGCAGAGCGCCGAGGACCGCGCCGCGGCGCTGAAGGTCCCGGAGGCGGCGATCGCGCAGCACGAGGAGACGTGCCTCTACGGGCTTGGCCTCCTGGCGCTGGCGACGCTCCTCTCCTGGGCCACGCACTCCAAGCGGCGCGGCGAGTGGCTCTCGGCGATCGTCGCAGTCGCGGCGGCGGCGACGATCCTCTGGACCGGCCATCTGGGAGGGAAGCTGGTCTTCGTTCACGGCGCGGGCCGAGTGAGTGCCGCTGCGGTGGAAGGGGACCGCGACTAACGCCACGATGACTCCACGTCACGTCGTCGTCATTGGGTCGGGGGTCATCGGGCTCTCCTGCGCGCAGGCACTTCTGGAACGGGGCTGCCGCGTCACCATCGTGGAGCGCGGAGGTTCCGACCGCGACTCCTGCTCGCTCGGGAACGCCGGCTACATATCGCCCAGCCACGTCTTTCCGCTCGCCTCGCCCGGCATCGTGAAAAAGGCGCTTGGCTGGATGGGCGATCCCGAGAGCCCGTTCTACATCCATCCCCGCCTCGATCCCCATTTTTTCGCGTGGGCCTGGCGCTTCTGGCGCGCGGCCACTCCGGCGCGAGCCCGCGCGGCGGGGCCGACCATCCAGGCGCTGACGATGCAGAGCCGCGAACTCTTCGTCCGGATGGCGGAACGGGCCGGCAACGACTTCGAACTCGTCACGGAGGGCTCGCTCAACCTGGTCCGCACCGAGCGGGGACTGGAGGAAGAGGCGCGCGTCGCGGAGCGGGCGCGGGAACTCGGCCAGCCGGTCGAGATTCTCGACGCGAAGGGAGTCTCGGCGCTGGAGCCCGATCTCACGCTCGACATCCTCGGGGGCGTCTACTACTCGCTCGACGCGCACCTGACGCCGCAGCGATTCGTGAAGACGCTGGAGCGATGGGTCGGCGAGGCGGGCGCGACCTTCGCGTGGAATGCGGAGCTGCTCGGGTGGCGCACGGAAGGCCGCGCCGTGCGGGCCGCGCGCACCGCGGGTGGGGAGATCGAGGGGGACGCGTTCGTCCTCGCCGCGGGCTCGTGGACGGGACTCCTGGCGCGCCAGCTCGGAGTGCGCATCCCGATGGAGCCGGGGAAGGGCTACAGCATGACGATCGCGCGGCCGCGCGAGCGAATCTGCCGCTCGGTGCTCCTCCACGAAGCACGGGTCGCCCTGACGCCGATGGGACGAACGCTCCGCGTCGGGGGGACCATGGAACTGACCGGCCACGATCTGTCCATCAGCTCGCCGCGCCTTCGCGGAATCCAAAAATCGCTGCGGCAGTACCTCCCGGCATTCGGGGAGGCGGACTTCGCGGGGGTGGAGCCGTGGTGCGGGCTTCGCCCCTGTTCGCCCGACGGGCTACCGTACGTCGGGCCGGCGCGGCGGTACGACAATCTCTCGGTGGCGGCCGGCCACGCGATGATGGGACTCAGCATGGCGCCCGCGACGGGACGGCTTCTGGCCCAACTCCTGATGGGGGAGCCCCCCTCGCTCGATCCGACGCTTCTTCGTCCCGACCGCTACGCGTGACCCCGGGGCCCGTGCGCCGACGAAAACTCTACCAGGCTGCTGAAAAATGGAGTGGGATGAAGGGATTTCCCTCCGTGAAGGCGACCGTCACCACGAGCCGCGACAGGCCACACAGTGGGCAGACGTGTCTTGAGATCAGACGCGATACGGGCGGGAAGTGGCCGGTCTGCTACGTCCGGCAAACGATCGACGCCGCGCCGTATCGTGGCCGCCGCGTCCGATTGTCGGGCTGGCTCCGGTTCGCGCCATCACGGCGTTGGGATCCTGCCCACCGTGCGCGTCTCTCCAACGATCGCGGGGATCGCGGCAGGGCGTGACGAGCAGCTTGAGAAGGCGATCGAGGTGGTACGCCACTAGTACCCTTTTGGGGTCGATCGTGGCGCTGGAATTGGCGTTTTTCGGACAATTCGATCATGGCTCGCCCCGGTTGCTTCGCGGCCCATTCTCCTCTATACTTTCGGGCTTCCACGAAGACGCTAACCGAGGAGATTCACGTCGTGATTCCTGCCACGCAAATGAAAGTCGGAATGGTCATCCTGCACAACGGCAACCCGTGCCGGGTGACGAACGTCATCCACGTCACGCCGGGCAACTGGCGCGGCATGGTTCAGACGAAGATGGTGAACCTCGTGACGGGCTCGCAGGCGGAGCATCGGTTCCGGTCGGAAGACAAGGTGGACCGCGCCGACCTGGATCACCATCCGCTCCAGTATCTCTACCGGAGCGGCGAGGACTTCACCTTCATGAACACCGAGAACTACGAGATGGTGAATCTGACCGCCGCTGAGATCGGCGACGCGGTGTCGTTCATGGTCGAGGGGATGACGGTCGAAATGTCGTACTACGAAGGCCGCCCCGTCGCCGTCGACCTGCCGATGTTCGTGGAGCTGGAGATCGTCGAGACGGATCCGGTCATGAAGGGCGCCACCGTCTCCTCGTCGCCCAAGCCGGCCAAGATGAACACCGGGCTGATGGCCAAAGTCCCGCAGCACATGTCCGTCGGCGATCGGGTCAAGATCGATACGCGCGATGGATCGTTCGTCGAGCGCGTCTAGCGCCGCCCTGAACTACTTGGAAACCGCCGTCGGGATGCTGATCACGGTAGCCGGAGCCTCCGTCTGGGCGGAGGCGGCCGGCGCGGGGGCCGCGGTCGTCTTTCTCCACGCAGGGGTTGCCGACTCCCGCATGTGGGATGCCGAGTTCAAAACGGTCCAGGCGACCCATCGCGTCGTCCGCCTCGACCTTCGCGGATTCGGGCGCTCTCAACTCGTCGCGGAGAAGTTTTCCTATCACGGCGACGTCATCGCGGTGATGGACTCGCTCCACGTAGAGCGCGCGACGTTAGTCGGCTGTTCCTTCGGCTCCAACGTGGCGCTCGATGTCGCGCTGGCCCACCCGGAGCGTGTCGAGCGGTTGGTGCTCGTTTCGCCGAGCATCGGGGACGGCGCCGACGCTCCCGACATTCGCGCGTTCGGTGAGCGCGAGGAGGCTGCGCTGGGGCGTGGCGACCTCGACGGCGCAACGGAGGAGAACCTTCGCATGTGGGTCGACGGGCCGTACCGTGCCCCGGACGCCGTGAATCCGGAAGTCCGGCGCTTCGTCGGCGTCATGCAGCGACTGGCCTTCGAGAACCCGACGCCCGACGGCGTGAAACTCGATCGCCTGATCCCTCCGGCCCGGACGCGCCTGGGGGAGATCAAGGTGCCCACCCTCATCGTCGCCGGGTCCATCGACGTGGAGCACGTATTGGGCGTGGCGCGAAGGCTCGAGGAGCGGATTCCGGGCTCGCGGCTGGAGACGATCGAGGGGACGGCCCACCTCCCGACGCTGGAAGAGCCGCGCCGCTGGCAGGACCTGTTGTCGGAGTTCCTGAACTCGCGGTAGCCGCCTACGGGGAGACCGCTTCGAGCTGATGATCGAACGGAAGTCGTCGTTCGGCGCCCCCGGCCCGGACGAGAAGCGCTCGCTCACCTCCCGGCTCAAGGCGGCTCTTTGTCCTCACTCCACGAGGACACGTTGTGACCTAGCCCCGCACGCGCCCCAGCCGCCGGGCGATCTCCCACGCCACCGCCGCTCCTTGCCCGACCGCGTTCGCGATCGACGGGCAGCGCGGCGCGCATACGTCGCCGGCCGCGAAGACCCACGCGGCGCTAGTGGCGCCCGCGGCTCCGGCACGGATGAAGCCGGCGCGGTCGCAGCGAAGTTGCTTTCGCACCAGTTCCGTCCGCGGCTCCCAGCCGATCCGGACGAAGGCGCCCGCGCAGGGGACGCGCACCGCCGGGCCCTTGAGAGATCGAGCGCCGCGCGCTCGGTACGTGACCGCTTCCACGCCTTCCGCTCCCTCGATTCCCGTGACGGCCGCGTTCACGACGAAGTGGATGCGCGGATTCGCCCGCGCGCGCTCCAGAAAATCTTCCCGTGCGCGAAAGCGCGCCGATCGGTGGAGAAGCGTCACGTCGGAGCCG
>JANOOP010000178.1:0-8445 GCA_031421415.1 Candidatus Eiseniibacteriota bacterium | reverse complement strand
CGCTCACCGGCTCCATCGGGATCATCGGCGGCTGGGTCTGGAACGACGGCTTCGGGAAGAGGACGGGGCTCGCGTCGGACCACGTGCA
The DNA here is from genome assembly GCA_031421415.1 of Candidatus Eiseniibacteriota bacterium. GTDB lineage: Bacteria > Eisenbacteria > RBG-16-71-46 > SZUA-252 > SZUA-252 > SZUA-252. Next base: position 8,357 of record JANOOP010000178.1, on the reverse strand, counting down.
GATTGGGAAGAGCGCCGACCTCCTGGGCGGGCTCACCGTTCCATTCCTGGGCGCTCGGCTTCCCGAACGAAACCTGGACGAGGGGGAGCGGCGCCAGATCCGGGGAGTCTTCGACGGCCTCTACGACGCCTTCACCTCTCGCGTGGCCACGGCGCGCGGGCTGGAGACGGCGCGCGTGCGCGAGTTGGGCGAGGGGAGAATCTACGACGGCAAGGCCGCGGTCGAGAATCGGCTGGCCGACCGCGTCGCGACCCTGGAGGAGACGATCGAGGCCGCGAAACTCCGCGCCGGGATCGCACCGGGTCGGCGCTATCGCGTGGTGGAGATCCCGCGCCGGCCGCTCTTCAAGCTCCCCGGATTCCTTGCCGGAGTCCGCTCGCTTCTCGGCGCTGCGGCCCAGTTCGGGGAAGGTTCAGCCGCACCGGCCAGGCTCTTCGAGACCGGCGTGCTTCAGCAGATCATCGACCAGCCGGGCCGCCCCCTGCTCCTGACCCCTGCATCGCTCCTGCCTCTCGAGGAGGAACCGATTCGCTAGGCATGGCGGCGCCCCGCGCGCACGCCATCCACGCGCCAGGCCGCCATGACGAACGCCTCCGTCGGAACCGTCTATCTTCTCGTCGCCGGGCTCGTGTTCCTGCTCGGCTTCGTGATCCTGCGCGAGGCGCCGCGGGAGCGCGCCAACCGCGCCACCGCGCTCATGCTCTTCTTCGCGGGCCTCGGCTCCGGGCTTGGCGCGATCGGCTTCATTTTGGAAGGCGTGGGCGCCGCCGAGCGCGGCGTGAACGACCTCCTTCGGTCGTTCAACTATCTCTGGGAACTCTTCTTCCCCTCGCTTCTCTACTTCGCCTGCGTCTTCCCACAAGAAAACCGCTTCTACCGGCGCATTCCGTTCGGATCGTTTCTGATCTTCGCGCCCCACGTCTTCCACCTTCTCTTCATGGTGCTGCTCTCGCAGGGCGCGCTCTGGGGAGGAATCGTGGCGAACGTGGCGCAGGCGACCGCGGGGCGCGCCGTCATCTCCGCGCTCCGCCTTCCGGTGGAACTCACGATCCAGTTTCACCAGATCCTCTTCTCGCTGGTGAACCTCTTCTACATCGCCGCGGCGCTCACGATCCTCTTCCTCTCGTACCGCGGCGCCACGAATTCGCGCATCCGCGATCAGCTCCGCGCCATCTTCTACGGGCTCGCCTCCTGCGCCGGCCTCTACGCGCTGGCCGTCCCGCTCCCCAGCCTCTTCAACCACCCCTGGTCGCCGATGGCGCGCTCCTCGCTCATCGTCGGCGCGCTCATCCTGGGCTCGGGCTCCATCGCCTACTCGATGGTTCGCTACCGCTTCCTCGACGCGAACCTGATCGCGCGGAAGTCGATCCTCTACGCCGTCACCTCGGGCTTCCTCCTGGCGGTCTACGCGACCGTCGTGCGGCGGCTCGATTCATTCTTGGAAACCGTGCGCGGATACGACACGACGATCTTCCAGACCGCCGCGCTCCTCCTGGCTCTCGTCCTGTTCCAGCCGATCTTTTCGTGGCTGGACGAGATACTCGATCGCCACTTCCTCCGTGAAAAGGGCGACTACCGCGCCATCCTGCGCCGGATGTCGAGCGAGATCCTCACGGTGCTCGATCTCGAGCAGTTGACGGAGAACATCGTCTCGACGCTGCGCGAGGCCATCCCGGCCCGCACCACGGTGCTCCTGCTCACGCCGGAGCGACGTCCCCCGATCGTGCGCGGTTTCGGCGGCGGCGTGGACGTGGCGCGCCTGGCGGCGATCCCGCGGCTCACGCTGGCCAGGCTGCTCGAGGGTTCGGAGTTGCTCCGGAAGGAAGAGATTCCCGCGCTGGCGGCCGAGCGAGGGCTGGAGACCGAGATGGCGGCGCTCCTCGAAACCGTGCCCTTCGTCTTGATCCCGCTCCGCCACGGCGAGGACTTTCTCGGCGTGATCGCGCTGGGCCGGAAGATCACCGAGACGCGCTACAAGGCGGAGGAGGTCAACCTCCTCCAAACGCTCGCAAACCAGACGAGCGTCGCCGTGAAGAACGCCCTCCTCTACCGCGAGAGTCTCGACATGTCGATTCTGGAGGAGGAGCTAGCCGTGGCGCGGCGCATCCAGCGTCAGTTCCTCCCGGCTTCGCTCCCCCAGACGAAGCGTTTCGGACTCGCCGCGCTGAATCTCCAGACCAAGCAGGTGGGCGGCGACTACTACGATCTGGTCGAGCTGGGAGACGGGCAGTTCCTGGTGGTGATCGCGGACGTCGCGGGAAAGGGAGTTCCGGCAGCGCTCCTTGCCTCCATGGTGCAGGCCTCCATCCGCACGCAGGCCGACCTGGCGAGTTCGGTCTGCCAGATCATGACTCGCCTGAACCGCCTGGTGCACGACGCCACCCCCGACGACCGCTTCGCGACCTGCTTCCTGGCGCGGGTCGGCGGCGACCACATGACGGTCCAGTTCGCGAACGCGGGGCACAATTACCCGATCGTCCTCCCCGCCGCGGGAGGGTGGCGCTACCTCGAGGAAGGCGGCATCCCGCTCGGCATCGCTCCGGCATTCGAGTACGGCGAAACGGCGATGTCGCTGGCGCCGGGCGACTCGCTTCTCCTCTACACCGACGGAATCACCGACGCGCGGAATCTGGAGGGAGAGGATTTCGGAGAGGAGCGGCTGATCCGCCTGGCGGAGCGGCTCCCCCGAGAGCTGACGGCGGACGAAATCGTGCGGACGGTGGCGGACGAGGTCTCCCGTTTCACCGCGGGGGCCGATCAGGCCGACGACATTACCTTGGTGGCCCTCAAGGCACTGCCGGTGCTAGAGTAAACGAATGGGCGGCGACCTGACTTCCCCGTCCCCAAACGGGACCGACACCATCCGCCTGACCATCGGGAGCCGCCTCGAGCTCCTATCGATGGTGCATGCCCTCATCTCTCAGATGTCCCGCCAGTACGAACTGAGCGAGGATCTCGAGAACGCCCTCCTCATCGCCGTCATCGAAGCAGGGACCAACGCGATCCAGCACGGCAACTGCTTCGCCGAGGACAAGAGCGTGGAGTTCGAGTTCGTGGTGGGGTCGGGCGAGATCGTCGTCGCGGTGGACGACTTCGGGACGGGATTCGATCCGAGCAAGGTGGAGGACCCCACCGATTCGTCCACGCTCTTGAACCCGCACGGTCGCGGGCTCTATCTCATGCGGGAATTGATGGACGAGGTGAGTTTCGACGTCCGGGCCGATCACGGAACCCGGATCCTGCTTCGCAAGTCGCGCGTCAACGCGACGGCTTGACCGCCTCTTCGCGCGGACGCAGATGCTCCAGCGTCCGCCGCACCGCCGGGAAGATCTGCTCGAACGCCGCGATGACTCGGGGATCGAAGTGCGAACCGACATTCCGCTTCAGCTCTTCGAGGGCCGCGTGCTCGGAGAGCGCCTTTCGGTAGGGCCGGTCGGACGTCATGGCGTCGAACGCGTCGGCCACCGCCATGATGCGCGCCTCGATCGGAATTCCCTCTCCCTGTAGCCCATCCGGGTAACCCGTCCCGTCGAAGTGCTCGTGATGCGAGCGGACGCCGGGCAGGAGCGGGTGGAGGAGCGCGATCGGTCGCAGGATGCTCTCGCCGATCTGAGGATGGAGATCCATCTTCTCCTTCTCCCCCTGACTCAGCCGCTCCCGCTTGTGCAAGATCCCCTCGTCCACCGCGATCTTTCCGATGTCGTGCACCAGGCAGGAACGGTGGATCACGTCGAGTGTCTCGGGCGGCAGTCCCAGCTGCTTTCCGATCGCCTCGCTGTAGGCCGCCACGCGAACCGAGTGACCCTCGGTGTAGGGGTCCTTCGCTTCGATCGCCATCGTGAGGGAGACGATGACGCTCATGAAGAGATCCTCGAGTTTTGCGCGCTGCGCGTCCTCCAGGATCGCCACGCCGGCCATCGTCGCCAGCGACTGGAGACCCGCAGCGTGCTCCGCGCCGAAGCGGAACGGAGTGGTGTGATTGAGGAGAAGTGCGCCGATCGGCTCGCCATGCGCGCGGATCGGAGCGAGAGCGCCGCCGTGCATCCCCGCCGCGAAAAGGAATTCGCGGGACCAGGGAGTCTTCTGGCGCCTGTGGAAGAGCACGACCTCGTCGCGGCGGAGAAGCTCATCCAGAAGGTCGCACGAAGGACCGGTCACGGTGAACTCCGCCCACTCTTGCAGCACGCCCTGAACGTGGCGGAAGACGTACTCGCCTGGGCGGAGGCGCGTGAGGATGGCGACGCCGTCGGGACGGAGCAGCCGTTCCACGCCGGTCGCGACGTGCCGGAGCGACGAGGCGCCCTCGTGAAACGGCTCCAGCGAGCGGGCGACGTCGTTCAGGCCGCGGAGAAGCTCCAGCGCGCTCGGGAGCGTTCGAGCGTCGGCAGGTTCGGCGGCGGATGCAGGTGCGTGCGCAGTGCGCTTGGTGTCGGTAGCCATCGCCTCGTGGGGCAAGGGGCAAAACTCCCCGTGCCAGGGGGTTATGGGTTAAGAAGGGAACGCGCCGGGGGTTCCCTTCCGTGTCCCCCCTGCTGAGGGGAAGATTCGGCACGAGGCGGGGCGATATTTAGCGGGAGTCGGGAGCCGGCCCGCGGCGAAAGATCGCGGAGGCCGTGGCCCCCGCGACGACGTCGTTAGCCGAGCTCCGGCAGGTAGCGGGAGAGGAAGGAGACGAAGTGGCGGAAGAGATTCGTGACGAGCGCGAGCCCGAAGACGATCAGGATGACGCCGCTCACGATCTCAATCGTCCGGAGCGAGCCGCGCAGCTTCTTCGACGCGGCGAGGAACGAATTCATCCCGAGCGACGCGAGGAAGAACGGCACGCCGAGGCCCAGCGAATAGACGCTGAGGAGGAGGATGCCGGTCCCCGCTTTCTCGGAGGTGCTGGCGTAGAGAAGGATCGAGGCCAGGATCGGTCCGATGCAAGGCGTCCATCCCGCGGCGAACGTGATTCCCACGAGCACCGAGCCGAGGAGCCCGAGCGGCTTCGAGGTCATCCGGAATTTCGCCTCGCGCGAGAGCGCCGCGATCTTGAGGAGCCCCGTCAGGTAGAGCCCAAAGAGGATGATCAGAACGCCGCCGACCTGACGGAGGAGGTCCTGGTACTCGCGGAGGAACTTCCCGGCCGCGGTCGCCGTGGCGCCGAGCGAGATGAAGACGATGGAGAAGCCGACGATGAACGCGAGCGAGTGGAGAATCGTGAGCCGGCGGATGCGGCCGGTCTTGTCCTCCGTGGTCAGCTCGTCGAACGAGACGCCGGTGATGAAGGTGATGTAGGACGGCACCAGCGGCAGCACGCAGGGCGAGGCGAACGACACCAGCCCGGCGAGGAACGCCGCGAAGAGGGAGACCTGGGTCGCTTCGGCTTCGAACATGCTAGGAGGTCGCGGCCAGGAGCGGCGCGATCGTTGCCTCGAAGACCTCGGGCGAAGTGAGCCCGACGAAACGCTTCACGATCTTCCCCTGGCGATCGATGACGAACGTGGTCGGGAGCGAGCTGACGCCGCCGAACGCCTTCGCCACCTCGTCGGCCCCGATCAGCATCGTGTAGTTCACGTTGTACTCCTCGGCGAACGGCGCGACGTCTTTCGCGCCGCCGGCGTCGAGCGAGAGCCCGACGATCGCCAACCCCTGATCGCGGTACTTCGACTGGAGCTGCACGAAGTGCGGCACTTCCTCGCGGCAGGGAGGACACCAGGTCGCCCAAAAATCGAGAATGACGACCTTGCCGGCGAACGTCGCGCTGGAAACCGTGTGGCCGGTGAGGTCGGCGAGTTCGAAGGCGGGGGCCTGCGTGCCGATCTCGCCCTTTCCGAAAGGGGCGGCGGCCGTGCCGTCGGAGGACGTCTTGGCCCCGCCGCCGCAGCCGGCGGCAGCCAGCACGACGAGAAGCAACACAGCGGCCAGAGCGCGGAACGGGTTACGGATAGCGACCATGAAATTGTGACTCCTGGGTGACGGAAGCGGTTCGTAGTGCTTGGATGCCCCCAAAACAGTACCGACCCCGCCTCCGAGGCGTCAAGAACCGTCCTGGCCGGGCGCGGCGGGCACCGCGGCCCGCCACACACCGGCTTGGGACGGAAAGTTTCAAGAAACGCGACGACTACAAGATTGGGTAGTACTCGTTCAGTTCGTAGTCGGTGACCTGGGTGCGATACCGGTCCCACTCGATCCGCTTGTTCACGACGAACTTCTCGAAGACGTGCTCGCCCAGGGTGTCGCGGACCAGCTTCGACTTCTCCAGTGCGTCGACCGCGTCGCTCAGGCTACCGGGGAGCGACTCGATGCCATGTTTCTTCCGCTCCTCGGAGTTCATCTCGTAGATGTCCTCCTCGACCGCGGCGCGGAGCGTGTAGCCCTCTTCGACGCCGCGGAGTCCTGCCGCCAGCATGACCGAGAACGCGAGGTACGGGTTGCACGCCGGATCGGGGCAGCGAAGTTCGATGCGCGTCGCCTTCTCCTTGCCGGGCTTGTAGATCGGAATCCGGATCAGGGCCGAGCGGTTCCGCTGCGCCCACGCCACGTAGACCGGCGCCTCAAACCCGGGCACCAACCGCTTGTACGAGTTGACCCACTGGTTCGTGACCGCCGCGATCTCCCGCATGTGCTTCAGTAGGCCCGCCAGGTACGAGCGCGCCATCTTCGAGAGGTGCTGCTTGTCCTTCGCGTCGTGGAAGAGATTCTTCCCCGCCTTGAAGAGCGACTGGTGGACGTGCATCCCGCTCCCGTTCTGGCCGTAGACCGGCTTCGGCATGAACGAAGCGTAGTAGCCGCCCTGGCGCGCCATTTCCTTCACGACGTAGCGGTAGGTGATCGTCTGGTCGGCCATCTTGAGCGCCTCCGAATAGCGGAGGTCGATCTCGTGCTGGCTGTGCGCCACCTCGTGGTGCGCGGCCTCGACCTGGATCTCCATCGCCTGGAGCGCCTCGACGGTCCGGCTTCGGAGTTCGGTGCCGATGTCGTCCGGGACCTGGTCGAAGTATCCGGCCGTGTCGAGGAGCGTGCGGTCCTTGTTGCTCTTGAAGTAGAAGTACTCGAGTTCCGGTCCCAGGTAGGCCGTCATCCCCTGCTTCTCGAGCTTCCTCACCAGGCGCTTCAGCACGCCGCGCGGATCGCCCGGGTAGGGGGTTCCGTCCGGATTGAGCACGTCGCAGATGAGGCGGCCGACCGGTTCGTCGTTCACCTTCCACGGGAGAAGCTGGAACGTGGCGACGTCCGGCATGGCGATGAGATCGCTCTCGTAGATGCGCGCGAAGCCTTCCACGGAGGAGCCGTCGATGCCGGCGCCTTCCGCGAGGGCGGTGGCCAGCTCGTGGCGCGTGATCGACACGGCCTTCAGCTGGCCGAGAATGTCGACGAACCAGAGCTGAATGAGCTCGACGTCGCGGTCTTCGCAGAACTTCACGACGTCCTTGGCGGTCTTGAGGCTTTCCATCCTTACGTGGTTCCTTTCGCGGGGGGTTGCGCCGGTGAAGCCGGCGACGTGCCTCTCATGCGGCATGTTCCACGATAGGGGCGTTCGACGCGCGAAGTCAACAATCGGGGCGCGGTCGCGAACGCGTTGCCGCGCTGTAGGTTAGGCGACGCGCGCGACTCCGCCGCGAGGTTTGCACTGCAGATGATATATCTACCAGATATATACTCCCCCCCATGCCTTCCGCTCGCACCTCCCCGTTCGCCGTGCTCGGCATGCTGAGCCTCGGCGCCCGCTCCGGATACGAGATCCGCCGCGAACTCTCGGAGGAGGCCGGCACCTTCTGGAGCGAGTCGTACGGTCAGATCTACCCCGCGCTTCGCGAACTCTCCCGGAAGGGCCTGGCGCGACGTCACGCCGCGCGGCGTCCGGGCGGCCCCGCGCGCTACGTCTACGAGATCACGCCCAAGGGCCGCGAGGCGCTCCGCCGCTGGCTGGCAGAGCCCCCGCGCGCGGCGCCGCCGCGAAACGAGATGCTCCTGAAGTTCTTCTTCAGCGACCGCGACGCCGTGGATGCCCCCGCCGTCTGGGCGCGCGCGCTCCTGGCCGAGGAGACCGAGCGGCTCCGTCACGTCCGCCGCATGAAGGAGCAACTTCCGCGCGGCCCGCAGCAGCGTCGCAGCATTCGCTTCTGGATGATGACTCTGGAGTACGTCGAACGGCAATCCGAGGCCACGGTCGTCTGGTGCCAGCGGACGATCTCCACGCTCGATCTCATGCAGGAAGCGCTGGCGCGCCGCCGGACCGCGGCGCAGCGGCGCTCTCCCCTGGAGTGACGCCATGAAGCACTTTCGGAAGGCCCTGACGTTGAATGTTCCGGCGAGGATGGATTTCGTGAACATCACCTCCCAGGTGGATGGAGCCCTCCGCGAGAGCGGCGTGC
>JANOOP010000177.1:0-3003 GCA_031421415.1 Candidatus Eiseniibacteriota bacterium | reverse complement strand
TGCTGACGCCGTAACGCTTCCCGATCTCCGACAGCGTCTCGCCCCGTCGCACGACGTGCGTGTTCGCACGACGCGTCTTGTAGCGCGACGACTTGATCTCCAGCCGGTGCGATTGGGTCGCCTGGCGAAGTTCCGACTTTGTGAGCGGCTTCGGCTTGTAGCCCGATTCCAGGATGGCCTGCACGTCCTCGCCGGCCCCCGTCGGGACGCGAAGCGATGTGCCGTCCTTGGCCGCGGGCGCGCGATGGCGCACGAACGCCGGATTCAGCCGGCGCAGTTCTTCGAACGGGACCTCCGTCAATGTCGAGATCAGCTGGAGATCGACCGGGCCCGGGATGATCACCCGGTCGTAGCTCCAGGGAGAATTCTTCGGCGCCTGGAATCCGTAGCGATCGGGATGCGAGGCGATCTCCATCGCCGCGAGAAATTTGGGAACGTACTCCTGAGTCTCGCGGGGAAGTTTCAGCGACCAGAAGTCGTCCGTCTTCTGGCTGCGGATCGCGCGCTGGACCCTGCCTTCGCCGCTGTTGTAGGCGGCCAGCGCCAGCGGCCACGAGCCGCCGAACATCGTGTAGAGCTTGCGCAGGTAGCGCGCGGCGGCACGGGTGGAGGCTTCCGGATCGCGCCGGTCGTCCTTGTAGGCATTCATCTCGAGGCCGAAGATCTTCGCCGTGCCGCGGATGAACTGCCATGGACCGACCGCGCGCGCGACCGACTTGGCGTGCATGTTGAAGCCGCTCTCGACGAAGACGAGATTGGCGAGTTCCTCGGGCACGCCCTCGGAGCGAAGGCTCTTGGTGAACAGTTCCATGTAGGGGCCGGAGCGCTCGAGCCACATCTGGAACCGCACCCGGCCGCGTCCGGAGTAATAGTCGATCCACTTCTCCACGCGCGCGTTCCGCTCGAACTCGACCCCGCGGAGGGCACCGGGGTCCGCGGCCGAGTCGCCGGTCCCGGCCGATTCCTCGCCGTCGCGCAGGACGTTTTCGCGCACGCGCACCAGATCCTCGCGAAGCGGTCCGACGCCGGGCCGCGAGGGGGGGAGCGAGTCGAGGGCGGCAAGTCCGATCTGAACGGCGGAGAGCGCCTCGGGGTCGTGACCCGACTGGGCCAGCTCCTGGGCGCGCGTGAGTTGAGCCCGGACCCGGAGCATGGGGTCGGGAGCGGTGGTAGCTGGCGAGCTCGAGTCGGGAGATCGGTCGTCGGCGTTTGCGGCCGGACCGGTGGTCATCCATCCCGGGAAATCGAGAGCCAGGGCCCCCTGCGCCGGCGCCGCGTGGAACTCGCCCGACAGGACGACCAGGACCGCGAGTAGGGTGTTCGTGGCGCTGCGGTTTGTCATCAACGGGGCCTCCGATCCCCATCCATCCCTTTGACCACCCGAACTCGAGGCCACGTTGGTGGAGCTGTTCGGGCGGAGGGATTCGGACCACTGGACAACAAACGCCGGTCCGAACCCGTTCACGTTACCCTTGGCGCGTGCAATTTGCAATTCCGAACTGCCGATCGCGACGGGGTTTGACCCGCTTTCATCGGGGGATCGGTGCCAGCGGTGGTCTTCCCGCATAGTGAATGCAAGACAGATGCCAGGATGCGGAGGATCGGCCGGTTGACACGGCTCGGCTGACTGGTATTCTGCGCCCACGATGAATGTCGAAGTGGGGACGCCTGTTCGTCTCGACGGTGCTGTTCGAAGCCCCGACCGGGAAGGTGCGATCGCGCACCTCGATCTCGATCGGGGTTTCGCGCTGGTGGCGCGCGCCGCGCTCTCGGGAATCGATGTCGTCGATCCCGCCGTCTGGGTGAGGGAAAAACTCGCGCTCGCGCTGGCGGGGGCCATCGACGAGCCGCCGCTTCGCCCCATTCTCGGCGCGCTCCGCTCACTTCACGGCGAGATCATGAAGCGTCCGGAACGCGATCGCTCCTGGATCTCGGCGGGCGTGCTCCTCTTCCACGGGGATGACGGCGTCGCGATCGCGGCGGGGGACACTCCCTGCTTCCGCTACCGCGACGGCGTGCTGGCGAGCCTGGGGCGCCCCTCGGACGAATCGGCCGGCGGAGCGCCGCGCGGCTCGCTCGGCTCGGAGACGCAGGTGCGCATCGAGGTCGTCCCGCTCCGGCCGTTGCCGGGCGATCTCTACCTCCTGGCCACCCGTCCGCTCCGCGAGGGCGAGCTGGCGATTCTCTCGCGAACGCTCGAGAGCGCCCGCGCACCGGGCGAAATGCTGCGGGTGTCGCTCGAGGGTGGGATCGATACAGGGCGTCTCGTCGTGCGCATCCTCTCGCCTCAGGAGTCGCGTACCGGTCCCGACAGCGCTTCCGTGACACCTGCCGCCGAGTCCGAGCGTGCGACATCGGCGGCGACGGCGGCCTCAATCGGGGAGGAGAGGCTCGACATCGAGCCGCTGATTCCGCGCGAAGCCGACGTGCCGCCCGCGAGCGAAGCGACAGACGCCGTCTATGAGCCGACCGTGAGCGACGAGCCGTGGCCCGACGAGCCTGCCGACCAATCGGAGGACGCCGAAGCCGTGCTTCCAGCAGCGCCGATCGAGCCTCGCGCTGAAGCGGCCCCGGACCCTGCCCCGGCGCCGATTCGCCATCGCCCGGCGCTCGCGACGGTCGGAGAAGATCGTCCCTGGTACGAGCCGCTCGCGCTCTGGGGCGGAGGGGCCCTGGCCATCATCGCCCTCGCGCTCCTCGTTCGCGCGATCCTTCCCGGCATCATGGGTTCACGGGACGAACGCGGCAGCGAGGTTATCGTCACGCCTCGGGCGGCGACCGCGACCTCCGGACTCGAAATCGTCTCGGAGCCGCCGGGCGCCACGGTTCGGCTGAACGGCGAGCCGCTTCCGGGGCGGACCCCGCTCAGCGGCATCGCCGTCGATCCCGGCATCCACCGCGTCGAACTCGACTGGGGCGCGGGCGGCACCTGGAGCGACACGGTCGAGGTTGCCGCGGGCGCGCGCCTGACGCTTCATCCCGCGATCTTCGGCTCGATCTCGT
>JANOOP010000176.1:0-2868 GCA_031421415.1 Candidatus Eiseniibacteriota bacterium | reverse complement strand
GCCGGCCGCGCCTCCGGCCGCCGCCGAGCCGCTCTACGAGCGCTTCTGCGCCGCGCTCGAAGGGACAGGCCTCCCGGTGCGACGGGGGCGATTCGGCGCGTCGATGGAGGTGGAGTCGGTGAATCGCGGGCCGGTGACCTTCCTCCTCGAGAGCACGCCGCCGGCGGGAGCCGGCTGATGCGGGCGAATCTCCTCAATCCGTTCGGACCGCTCCTGATCCTCGCCTCCCGCTCTCCGCGGAGGGCCGAGCTGCTGCGGCTGGTCGGCGCGCGCTTCGAGATCGTCCCCGCCGACGTGGACGAGCGGGCGCTCCCGGAGGAACGGGCCGAATCGCACGTGCTCCGCCTGGCCGAGGCGAAAGCGCGGGTGGCCGTGGGGGAAACGGCGCTCGCCGCGGCCGAGGAGACGCTGACGCTCGGAGCCGACACCGTCGTCACGCTCGATCGCGCGATTCTCGGAAAACCGGCCGGCGACGCGGAAGCACGGCGGATGCTCGAGTCGCTCTCGGGGCGGGTACACGAGGTCTGGACGGGCCTCTTCCTCTTCGACCCCGCGCACGACCGCGGCGTCGGCGAGGCGGTGCGGAGCATCGTGAAGTTCTCCCGGCTCGAGCCCGACGAGATCGACCGCTACGTGGCGACGGGGGAGCCGCTCGACAAGGCGGGGGCGTACGCGGTGCAGGGGTACGGCGCCGCCTTCGTGGAGGCGATCGAGGGCTCGTACACGAACGTCGTGGGGCTTCCGCTCGGGCATCTGCGCCGTCTCCTGCGACTCGCGCGCGGCAACGGTTCGGAGGCGGCGTAGGTGGATCCGCTTCGGGTCGACGAGGGCCGGGTTCTCCTGCTCGACCAGACGCTTCTGCCGGAGCGCGAAGTATGGGTCGAGGCGAGCGACGCCGCCGCGATGGCGGAGGCGATCGCGCGGCTTCGCGTGCGCGGCGCGCCCGCCATCGGCATCGGCGCGGCGCTCGCGCTGGCGGCGGAGGCGGCTCGGGAAGGACCGCTCGCCGATCGCCGCGAACGATTGCGTCGCGCCGCGACGACACTTCGGGCGTCGCGCCCCACCGCGATCAATCTCGCGTGGGCGTGCGACCGCGTCCTCGCCGCGGCCGACCTGGCGGCGGGGAGCGCGGCCGTTGGGGAGCCCGCGGCGTGGGCGGGACTCGTCCGCCGCGAGGCGATGGCGATCTGGGACGAGGACCGCGCCGCCTCGCGCGCCATGGCGGAGCACGGTGCTTCGCTCTTTCCGCGGGAGACACGCTTTCTCACGCACTGCAACACCGGAGGGCTGGCCACGGGTGGAGGCGGGACGGCGCTCGGCGTCCTTCTGGAACTTCATCGCCGTGGGGACCGCCACGTACGGGTCTGGGCCACCGAGACGCGGCCGCTTCTCCAGGGCGCCCGGCTGACCGCCTGGGAGCTTCTCCGCGCGGGAATCGACGCCCGGCTCGTCTCCGACGGCGCCGCGGCCTTCACGATCGCCCGGCGGGGGATCGAGGCGGTCCTGGTCGGGGCCGACCGGATCGCCCGGAACGGGGACGTGGCGAACAAGATCGGAACCTACGCCCTGGCCCTGGCGGCCCGGGCGGCGGGAATCCCTTTCGTCGTAGTCGCCCCGACAAGCACACTCGACCCCGCTACCGCCGACGGGGGAGCCATCCCCGTGGAGGAGCGGGATCCCTCGGAAGTGACTACCTTTCGCGGAGTTCCGATCGCGCCGGAGGGGATGCAGGCCGAGAATCCGGCCTTCGACATCACCCCCGCCGCCCTGGTCACGGTCCTCGTCACGGAGCGGGGGCTCCACTCGCCCCCGGGGCGGGCCTTCGCCGACGTTGACAGCCGTTCCTAACTGCTGGTAGTCTTTGGCGTTTCGTCATCCTATGCCATAGATGGAGGTTGATCGATGGGCACGTATTCGGTGCGCGCCTCGGAGATTCGGCACGACTGGTTCGTGGTGGATGCCGAGGGGCAAATTCTGGGCCGCCTCGCCAGCGAAATCGCGAGCGTCCTCAAGGGAAAGCGCAAGCCTACCTACTCGACGCACCTGGACGTCGGCGATCACGTCATCGTGATCAACGCCGACAAGGTGCGCGTGACGGGCCGCAAGCGCGACAACAAGATCTATTTCCGGCACTCGCTCTATCCGGGCGGTCATACGCTGACCCGCTTCCGGGACATGCAGGAGGACAAGCCGGAGGAGATCATCCGCCTAGCGGTGAAGGGGATGATGCCCCACAACCGTCTCGGGCGGGCCATGGTCAAGAAACTTCAAGTGTACGCCGGAAAAGAGCATCCGCACGCGGCTCAGCAGCCGAAGCCGCTGCCGCTCCCCGGCACGATGGGAGGTGAGTGACTCTGACGACCACGTATGGAGCCACGGGACGGCGCAAGTCATCCGTCGCGCGCGTTCGTTTGATCCCCGGAGCGGGGAAGCGCACGGTGAACGGCGTCGAGCTCGAGAAGTACTTCTGCCGGATTTCGTTGAGCCGCACGGCCACCGAGCCGCTCCTCACCACGAATCTGGGAGACAAGTTCGACCTCGTCGCGAGCGTGCACGGGGGCGGACACTCGGGACAAGCCGGCGCGATTTGCCTCGGCGTCGCCCGCGCGCTGCAGCTGGCCGATCCGGCGCTTCGCGGACAACTCGGGAAGGAAGGTTTCCTGACCCGGGATTCCCGCATGAAGGAGCGCAAGAAGTACGGACAGGCCGGCGCCCGCAAGAAGTTCCAGTTCTCCAAGCGGTAATCGAGTAGTCGCAGGACGAGACGGCGGAATGTCCGCCGTCATCACGCACGCCCCGGGCCGCGGCGCCGGTCTCCCGAACGGGAGCGCGAAGCGGATCGAAGGGGCGGAGGTTCAAGACCGGAGG
>JANOOP010000175.1:0-9741 GCA_031421415.1 Candidatus Eiseniibacteriota bacterium | reverse complement strand
CTTTTTCCCGACGCCGTTCACGGCGCCGTCCACGATGGCCGCGTCGACATCCTTCCAGAGGCGATTGGAGAGCCTGACGATCGGCTGCACGATCCGGGCATCGTAGATCTCGTCGACCCACCACTTGTGCCAGAGGAGGTCGTAGAGGGCGCGCGACTTCTCCGCCAGGCGATGCGGCGCCTGCGGGTCTCTCACGTAGAAGCGGTGGGCCACGAAGATGCCGAGGAGCGCCACGGCGAGCGAGATGACCATCAGGGCGATCTCGAGGTTCGGATCGTGCGTGCCGGCGCCGTGCACGGAGGCGGCGCCATGAGCCGCGGCGGCCCCGTGCGCCACGCCCTCACCCACCCTCTGCAGGTCGGCGAAGACCGGCTCCAGGAACGCGTCGAGCCGCTGCCCGCCCGCCAGGAGCGGAATCTGCACGAATCCGCCGACGGCGCTCAGGACCGCCAGGAGCATGAGCGGCAGCGTCATGCTGATCGGCGATTCATGGAGGTGGTGCTTCGCTTCGGGCGTCAGCCGCTCGGGACCGTGGAAGGTCATGAAGTAGAGCCGGAACATGTAGAAGGCGGTCATGAAAGCGCCCATGACGCCGCACGCCCAGAGGATCGGCCCTCCGTTCGAGAAGGCCTTCCAGAGGATCTCGTCCTTGGAGAAGAAGCCGGCAAACGGGAAGACGCCGGCGATCGCAAGCGTCGCGATGAGCATCGTGATGTGCGTCTTCGGAAGATGCTTCTTCAGCCCGCCCATGCGGTCCATGTTCTGCTCGCCCGAGAGCGCGTGAATCACGCTTCCGGCGCCCAGGAAGAGAAGCGCCTTGAAGAAGGCGTGCGTCATGAGGTGGAAGATGCCCGCCGTGTAGGCCGACACACCCATGGCCAGGAACATGTAGCCGAGCTGGCTCACGGTCGAATAGGCCAGCACCCGCTTGATGTCCTTCTGCACCAGGCCGAGCGTCGCTGCGAAGAGCGCCGTCGCCGCGCCCACGATGGCGACCACCAGCAGCGCGGTCGGGGCGAGGGCGAAGAGGACGTGGCAACGCGCGATCATGTAGACGCCCGCCGTGACCATCGTGGCGGCGTGGATCAGCGCCGAGACCGGCGTCGGGCCTTCCATGGCGTCGGGGAGCCAGATGTGGAGCGGAATCTGCGCGCTCTTGCCGGTGGCGCCGACGAAGAGGAAGAGGGCGATGGCGGTGGCCAGGGCGCCGCCCATGGCGAGCTGCCCGGGCGCCTCGGCGAAGACGCGGCCGAAGTCGAGCGTGCCGAACGTGACGAAAATCAGGAAGACGCCGATCAGGAAGCCCCAGTCGCCGATGCGGTTGACGATGAAGGCCTTCTTCCCCGCTTCCGCCGCGGCCGGACGCTGGTACCAGAAGCCGATCAAGAGGTACGAGCAGAGCCCCACGCCCTCCCAGCCGAAGAACATCACGAGGAAGTTGTCGGCCAGAACCAGCATCAGCATGCAGAAGGTGAAGAGGTTCAGATAGGCGAAGTAGCGGCCGTACGCCTTCTCGTGGCTCATGTAGCCGGTCGAGTAGACGTGAATCAAGAAGCCGACCCCCGTCACGACCAGCATCATCACAGCCGAGAGCGGATCGAGACCCAGCCGAACGGCGACCGAGAGGTCGCCAGAATCGATCCAGGAGAAGAGGGTCTGGAGGAAGAAGCGGTCCTCCGACGGGAGTCCCAGGAGCGACTGGAAGCAGCCGAGCGCAACCACGAACGCCGCGCCGACCGACCCCACTCCAATGGCGCTGACCAGCTTTCGCGGCAGCTTCCCGGCGCCGAGGCCGTTCAACATGGCCCCGAGGAGCGGAAGCGCCGGCACCAGCCAGAGCAGATTCAAGGACATCGTCGGCTCAACCCTTCAAGAGGTGGACTTCGTCCACGTTGGCGGTTTCCTTCTTGCGGAAGATCGCGACCAGGATGGCGAGCCCGATCGCCACTTCCGCCGCGGCGACCGCCATGACGAAGAAGACGAAGATGTGGCCGTCCATGGAGCCGTGCTGCCGCGAGAACGCCACGAACGAGAGGTTCACGGCGTTCAGCATCAATTCGATCGACATGAAGATGATCAGCGCGCTGCGGCGCACCAGGACTCCGACGACCCCGATCGTGAAGAGGATCGCGGCCAGGATCTGGTAGGCGACGAGCGGGACGGCGAGCGTCTGCATCAGGCGAATTTCCTCTTCGCGAGTACCACGGCGCCGATCACCGCCACCAGGAGCAGGATCGAGGTGATCTCGAACGGATAGAGCCAGGTCGTGTAGAGGATCCGTCCGATCGCCGCAGGCGACCCGAAGTCGGCCGGGAGCGCCGCCGCGGGCGGCATGCCGCCCCCTTCCCCGCCGTTCGGCGAGAGCGCGGTCCAGAGGAGTTCCACCATCACGAGGAGCCCGAACAGGAATCCGAACCCCTTGGCGGCGCCCGGCGATAGCACGCTCGATTCGCCGCGGAAGTTCAGGAGCATGAGCACGAAGAGGAAGAGCACCATGATGGCGCCCGCGTAGACGATCACCTGGAGCGCCGCGATGAACTGCGCGTTCAGGAGGATGAAGAGCCCCGAGAGCGCGAGGAGAACGCCGACCAGTAGGAGCGCGCAGTGGACCGGGTTCCGGTGGAAGACCACGCCGAGCGCGCAGAGAATCGCCACCAGGGCGAAGAAGGCGAAGAGAATCAGTTCGAGGGTCATTCGCCTATCCCCACAGCACCATGACGACCGCCGTCACCGCCATGTTCAGGAGCGATGCCGGCAGCAGGACCTTCCAGCCGAAACTCATCAGCTGGTCGTAGCGAAGCCGCGGGAACGTGCCCCGCAGCCAGACGTAGAAGAAGAGGAAGAACGCCAGCTTGATCAGGAACCAGACCGGTCCGGGCAAAATCGGCCCGTACCACGCGCCCAGGAAGCAGGTGATGGCCACGCCGGAGACGACCATCATGTTCGCGTACTCCGACACGAAGTAGAGCGCGAACTTCATGCTGGAGTACTCGGTGTGGAACCCGGCCACCAACTCCGACTCGGCCTCGGCCAGGTCGAACGGGGCGCGGTTCGTCTCGGCGACGGCGCAGATGAGATAGATGAGGAATCCGAAGAACTGGGGAACGATGAACCACATCTTCTCCTGCGCGCGCCCGATCTCCGCGAGCGAGAGGCTCCCGGTCATCATGATGATCGGCACGATGGATATCCCCTGCGCCAGCTCGTACGAGATCATCTGGGCCGAGGCGCGGAGCCCGCCGAGGAGCGGATACTTGGAATTCGCGGCCCAGCCGCCGAGGACGATGCCGTAGACCCCCATCGACGTCGTGCCGAGGAGGAAGAGGACGGCCACGTTCACGTCGGTGATCCGGAGCGCGATCGTCCGGCCGAAGAGGGTGAGGGTATCGCCCCACGGAATGACCGTCATGGCGACCAGCGCCGTGATGACCGAGATGGCGGGGGCCAGGAAGTAGACGGGCTTGTCCACCTGCGACGGGACGATGTCTTCCTTCATGAAGAGCTTGATGCCGTCCGCGATCGTCTGGAGCAGGCCGAAGGGGCCGACGCGATCCGGACCGATGCGGTCCTGCATGTGTCCCAGGACCTTCCGCTCCATCCAGACGATGAGCGGAACGCCCATGAGCGTGAATCCGAGGACGATGAGAACCTTGATGACCGCTTCGATGATGAGGGCGAGATCCACGGGCGGCTACTTGAGCTCCGTCAGGAGACGATCCACATCCTGGGACGTCAGATTTTCGTGATACGTATCGTTGACCATCAGGACGGGAGCGGTGCCGCAGGAGCCGAGGCATTCCACCGAAAACAGCGTGAAGCGGCCGTCCATGGTCGTCTCCCCCTCCTGGATGCCGAGCTTCTCCTCGATCTGCTTCTGAAGGCGGTGCCCTCCCATCACGCAACACGAAAGGTTCCGGCATACCTGTAACACGTGCCTGCCGACCGGCCGCTGATAGAACATCGTGTAGAAGGAAACGACGCCGCGAACCGTCTGCTCGGTGAGGCCCAGGATCTCGGCCACCTCACGCTGCGTCTCCACGCTCAGCCACCCCTGGTCGGCCTGGGCGGCATGGAGCGCCGGAATCACGGCGGACTGGTTCGTCTCGTACGTCGCTTTCAGGGCTTCGATCGCTTGGCGGGCTTGCGCGGAGAGCACGGGGTCTAGTTCTCGACGTTCGGGAATTGATCCGTACGGGTCGGGTGATCCTTGCGAAGCGGATGCCCCAGCCAGCCGTCCGGCGTCAGGATGCGCTGCAGATTCGGATGTCCGTCGAACACCAGCCCCATGAGGTCGTAGACCTCCCGCTCCATGTAGTCGGCGCTCTTCCAGACCGACACGGCGGACGGCACCGTCTCGTCTTCGCGAACGGGCGTCTTGAGCAGGAAGCGGCGGTTGAAGGTGAGCGAGTAGAGATTGTGAAGCAGCTCGTATCGCGGCTCGTCGGGCCCGCGCTCCTGGAGGTAGTCGACCGACGTCACGTCGGTCAGCATCTCGCAGAGGAGTTCGGGATCGTCCTTGGCGAAGCGGAGGATATCGAGAAGGGCATCCAATCGGACCCAGATCGAGAGCTCGTTGCGGAACGACTGCGACTCGAGAACCGCGGCGCCGAACTTGGCGCGGAGCCGCTCCACGACCATCGTCTGGTCGTCGGTCAGCGCGTCCAGCTGGTCGGGCTCAGGCCTCAATCCCACTCGAGCGCTCCCTTCCCCCAGGCCCAGACGTAGCCGACGAGGAGGATCAGAAGGAAGATCCCCATCTCGATGAGGCCGAAGACGTTCAGTTGCTTGAAGACGACGGCCCAGGGATAGAGGAAGACCGTCTCGATGGCGAAGACGATGAAGAGCATGGCGACCAGATAGAAACGCGTGTTGAAGCGCTCCCGGGCGTTTCCGACCGGCGTGACGCCGCACTCGTAGGGGAGGAGTTTCGCTTCGCTATCGACCCGAGTTCCGAGAAAATGGGACGCGGTGAGCGTGAAGGCGGCGAAGCCGGTCGCCACCACCAGCATGATCAGGATGGGGACAAATGCGGCGACGCTATTGGGATCTACCGGGCCCACCGTATCCCTTCCCTCCCCGGGGTCGTACCGCCCTCAAGAACGTCCGCCGACACTTCGTGAAAAAAGGTGCTAATCGCGGCAGGATAGGAACTTGCCTAAGTCCTTGTCAAGTCACTTTCTCCGAGAGGACCTTGTCGACGCTCCCCGCCACCCGGACCGCCATGATGTCGGGATCGTGCTCGAAGAGAAAGAGCCAGTTCTCCCGGGTGGCGTCGGCCAGGATCGCACGCTTTGTCTCCAGCGTCATCATGGGATAGAGGTCGTAGCCCATGATGTACGGAAGAGGTAGGTGCGCCACGGTCGGGATGAGATCGACGGTGTAGAGCGCCCGCTGGCCGGGGAGGTCGAAGAAGACCCCCTGATGGCCGAGGGTGTGCCCCGGCAGGAGCCGCATCGAGACGCCGGGAAGAATCTCGACGTCGTCGTCGTGGATGGTGAGCTGCCCCGAGGCCTCCAGCGGATCGTAGTTCTCCGAGAAATAGGAGGCCCGGTTTCGCTCGTTGGCGTGGTGCGCGTCGTTCCACTCCTGGCGCCGGGCCAGGTAGCGCGCCCGCGGAAACGTCGGGTGGACGGAGCCGTCGGCGTGGCGCGCGGTGCCGCCGCCGCAGTGGTCGAAATGGAGATGCGTGAGGGCGACGGTGTCGATCCCCTCCGGGGAGACGCCGAGCGAGGCGAGTTCCCCCAGGAGACCCTCGGGGCCCTCGATGGCGTAGATCTCGCGGAACTTGGGGTCGTTCTTGGTACCCGATCCCGCGTCCACCAGCACTCGCTTTCCGTTTCCCTCGATGAGGAGGCAGTTCATCCCCATCCGGATCCGGTTCTTCTCGTCCGCCGGCGCCACGCGGCTCCAGAGCGTCTTCGGCACCACCCCGAACATGGCGCCGCCGTCGAGCCGGAAGCGGCCGCCGGAAACGAAGCGGACCGTGTAGGGTCCGAGCGTGATCGAGGGAATGGCGGCGCGCGACGAGGCGGCGTCGCCCGTCGCGGACGCGGCTGGCGCCGGCGCCGGCGCCGGTGCCGGATCGGGGGCGTTCATGTTCCTGGCTGTTCCTCGCGCGGGAATGGGTGTGGCGAATTCGAGACTCCGGAGCGCCCCGTAAGCCGAGTTCTGTCGGATTGCTCCGTGGCGACCATTTCTCTAGGACGCACGTTACCGGGCGCCTCTAGCAACCTACCCGGGACTTGTAACGAGGCGGGCCACCTCTCGTCCCCTATTCGGTCTTGCTCCAGGTGGGGTTTACCGAGCCGAAGGAGTCACCTCCCCCGCTGGTGCGCTCTTACCGCACCGTTTCACCCTTACCGCGGACCCGAAGGCCCGAGGCGGTTTGCTTTCTGTTGCACTTTCCCTGGGATCGCTCCCGCTGGGGGTTACCCAGCACCCTGCCCTGTGGAGCTCGGACTTTCCTCGCGTCGCTCGCGCGACCCGCGGCCGCCTGTGACACTCCGGAAGTCTTCGAATTCCGCCTGTGACGCTACGGTTGATTCTAGGGACCCGACCCCCAAGAATCAAGGCATGCAGCCCGTTGCGCGGCCTACTCTTCTGACGTTCGACATCTTCGGGACCGTCCTCGACTGGCGCCGCGGCATGCGGGAGGCCGTGACGCGTGCGAGCGGAGCGTGGGCCGAAGGGACCTTCGACCGCGTCGTCGACGCCCAGGGACGGGCAGAAGGCGGTCCCTTTCGCCGCTACGCCGAGATCACGGCCGAGAGCCTGGTCGAGGTCGTGGGACTCCCGCGTGCCGACGCGGACACGATCGGCGCCTCGGTCGGCACGTGGCCTCCATTCCCCGACTCCGCGGAGGGGCTGCGACGGTTGATGCGCGTGGCGCTTTGCGTCGCGATGACCAACAGCGACCGCGTGCATGGGGAGCAGGCGCAGGCGGGGCTCGGCCTCAGACTCTCGCATTGGATCTGCGCGGGAGAATCGCGCGGCTACAAACCGGCGCCGGAGGTGTGGCGATACGTGGGCGAGAAGCTCGGTGTTTCGTTCGGTCCGCACTGGTGGCACGTTTCGGCCTACGCCGACTACGATCTGGAGACGGCGCGATCGCTCGGGCTCACCTGCGTCTACGTGGAGCGGCCCCATGCGCGGCCGGGACCCACAGACGTCCACGTGGGAGACCTGGTGGAACTGGCCGCTGTCGTGGAGGGATTGACGCGATAGCGGCGCGTGAGTGCCTCGCCGCATCGAAGTCCGCGGAGCCTACGCCCCCGAGGGCGGCCCCGCCTCCGCGTCGAGAGCCTCGTTCGCCAGAGCGTCCGCCCGGGCGTTGTCGGCGCGGCGGACGTGCTTGAACGAGTGCTTCGGCACCGCGTTCAGGAGCATCGTGACGCGTGCGTGGAGGCTTTGCATCCGCGGCTCCTTCACGCGGTAGACGCCGTTCAACTGCTTCACGACCAGCTCGCTGTCGAGGAAGAAATCGGCCTCCTGTATCCGCGACTCCATCAGGTACTCGAGCGCGGCGATCAAGGCGAGGTACTCGGCCTCGTTGTTCGTCTTCGTCCCGAGCGACCGGCTGGCCTCGTAGATGATGTGCCCGGCGTCGTCCTGGACCACAATGCCGATCGCCGCGGGTCCGGGATTCCCGCGAGCGGCTCCGTCGGTGTGAACTCGATAGCGCATGGGCGCAGAGTACGCGGCCGCGCCGTGGTTTGACAACGCCTCATCCCCCGGCCACAATCGTCGCCGAACCGACAACCCATCCACGGAGGATCAAGTCATGTCGAAGCCGTCCGCCGCCGACGCCGAACTCGTGCTCCGCCTCTACGAAGTCCGCCGCGACCCCGAACTTCGGAAGGCGCGACAGTGGTTGATCTCCGACTTCAAGGCGACGACGTGGGAGGAGGTCGAGGCGCAGTACCTGACCGGAAGCGAGCCCGATCGCTTTTTCCGCATGGTCACCTCGTACTGGGAGATGCTCGCGGCCATGGTGAATCGCGGCGTGCTGAACGAGGATCTCTACTTCGACACCACCGGCGAGCACGTCGTCGTCTGGAACAAGATCAAGGCGATCGTCCCCGGCGCGCGCGCGAAGATCCGCCCGACCTACCTCTGGAATCTGGAGCAGATGGTGCGTCGCCACCTGGCGTGGCGCGAGAGCACCTACGGCACGGCAGCCGCGGTGATCGAGGCGGGATCGCAACTGTCGAAGAAGGGGCCGAAGCCACCGAAGGCCATGAAGGCCAAGAAACTGAAGAAGCGCGCCCGGTGAGCAGCGCCTTCGGCAAGCTGCTCACGCTCACGACCTTCGGCGAAAGCCATGGCCCCGCCGTCGGCGTCGTCGTCGACGGCTGCCCCCCCGGTTTGACGCTGGATGTGGCGTTGGTGCAGCGCGACCTCGACCGTCGGCGCCCGGGCCAAAGCGCGGTGACGTCGCCGCGCCGCGAACCCGACACGGTGGAGATCGTCTCCGGAGTTTTCGAAGGCGTCACCACCGGCGCGACGATCGCCATGATCGTGCGAAGCGTGGATGCCCGCTCGCAGGATTACGCGAACCTGAAAGACCTCTTCCGCCCCGGCCACGCCGATCACACGTATCTCGCGAAGTACGGCGTGCGCGACTACCGAGGGAGCGGCCGATCTTCCGGTCGCGAGACGGTGGCGCGCGTGGCGGCCGGCGCCGTGGCGCGGGCTCTGTTGAAGCGGGCGGGCGTTCTTGTCCGCGCCGGAACCGTGCAGGTGGGCGGCGTAATCGCGACCAAGCGCGACTGGGACGTGGCGGAGTCGAATGCCGTACGCTCCCCCGACGCCGCCGCGGCCGCGGCCATGGAGCAGGCCATCGTGGAGGCACGCGACCGGGGCGACTCCCTGGGCGGCGTCGTGGAGATCGTCGCGACCGGCGTCCCCGCCGGCTGGGGCGACCCCGTCTTCGACAAACTCGACGCGACGTTGGCGCATGGCCTGATGTCGATCGGCGCGGTGAAGGGCTTCGAGGTCGGCGACGGGTTTGGTGCCGCGAGGCTCTGTGGCTCGGAGATGAACGACCGCATGACGCCTCAGGGGTTCGAGACGAATCATTCCGGCGGCATTCTGGGCGGGATATCGACCGGGCAACCGATCGTGGCGCGGATCGCGGTGAAACCGCCCTCGTCGATCGCGGTGCCGCAGAAGACGGTGGACCGCGAGGGCGCCTCACGCGACTTCGCGATCACCGGACGCCACGACCCCTGCCTCTGCCCGCGCGTCGTACCCGTGGCCGAGGCGATGACGTGCCTGGTGCTGGCGGACCACTGGCTGAGGCAACGCGCGGTGGAGGCGACGCGGCCCGATCCGGGATTGACGTGGCCGCCGCCAGCGGGCGCAGGCGGCGTGGGAAGCGCGGGCACCAAGGATCGCAGGTGATCGAGACGATCCCCACCCGCGTCACCGACATCCTCAAGATCCGCTACCCGATTCTCCAAGCGGGGATGGTCTGGGCCTCGGGTTACCGCTTGGCCGTCGCGTGCGCCGAGGCCGGCATCCTCGGCTGCATCGGCTCCGGCTCCATGAAGCAGGAGATGCTCCGCGAGCAGATCGCGAAAGCGAAGGCGCTGACACAGGGACGGCTTTCGGTAAACGTTCCCCTGCTACGCGGCGACTCAGCGGAGTTGCTGGAGATCGCGCTCTCGGGCGGGATCGATGTCATCGTGACGAGCGCGGGCAATCCGGCCCTCATCGCCGAGCGGATCGAGCGCGCGGCGG
>JANOOP010000174.1:0-7077 GCA_031421415.1 Candidatus Eiseniibacteriota bacterium | reverse complement strand
TGGAGCCCGCCTGATCGACGCCGACGAGAACGCTGTATTCTGTCTCTCGTGTCATCGGGCCCACGGATCGGACCAGCCGTTTGGCCTCGTCTTTCCAGCCTCGGGTGGCGCCACCGCCCCCGGTTGCGATCAGTGCCATCTCGTGGCGAACCTCCCGGCCCCCTAGCCGAGCGGCCGGACCGGAAGACATGGCGGAGGCGGTAGGATTCGAACCAACGTTGCCTTGCGGCACAACTGGTTTCAAGATTGCCGCCTTGGACCACACGGCCAGCCCTCCGCGGAGTGGCCGCGATCCCGTGCTAAGCGGCCGTTAGGCGGCCGGACTTCTTGAGATATCGCGCTAGCGCGTATCCCACAATCACGGCGACCCAGATCGGACCCACGATACGCGCACGTGGTCCGATGGCCCCCCACCCCTGGCGGACGGCGACCTCCCACAGCAGAAGGGCCAACGCGGTCGTGATCCAGGTGAAGGTGGAGCCGTACTCCTTGCGCAGGAGCCGCTTCCAATCGAAGGACATGCTCCGCATGGTCGCGCCCAGCCCACGCAGCCCGGGGATGTAGCGGTTTACTCGTTGGCAGTAGTCCACGTATTCCATCCCGAATTGCTTCCTCAGGAATTCTTCTTCGGCGAGCGTGATGCTCAGATAGGAGATAAGGAAAAACGGGACGCCAACCAGGTAGCCCAAGGTCGAGTTCAGCACGAGGAAGAGCCCCAGGAAGACCAGCATGTTGCCGAGATAAAGCGGATTTCGAGAGTGGGCGAACAGTCCGTCCTGAACCAAGGAATCCGCGTGGATTTTCTTGGCCTTTCCGCCACGCCGGATGTAGGCGAGGCCGATGACCGCGGCTCGAAGCGCCTGCCCGGCGAGCGCGACGCCAAGTCCAACCGCATCCATCGCGAGATCGACTCGTTCGTTCCCGAAGGGGGCGCCGGGGTAGGACGCCGCGGCGATCACGAGAAAGGCGAGCGGAAAGATCTCGTTTCGCCACGTGAACAGGAAGTTTCCGAGCCGGACGAGGCCCCGGTGCGTGGCGCCATGCAGGGGCACGGGAGTGACCGGCGACGGCTCCGCCGCTCCGTTCGGCGTCACTTGGTCGCGATGATCGCGCAGAAGTTGTACCACTTGAAGAAGACGTCGACGTGCTTGAATCCCTGCTCGTACAAGAGTTCCTTGTTCTCTTCGAGGCGGTAAGGGATCAGAACATTCTCGAGCGCTTCCCGCTTCTGCGCGATTTCCAGCTCGCTGTAGCCATTCTCCCTTTTCATTTCGTAATAGTGCTCGATGAAGAGCCGATTGAACGTGGAGTTCTCCCCGAGCACCTTCTCCACGAGAATGAGCGCGCCATTCTCCGTCATGCCGTCGTAAATGCTCCGGATCAGTCGCTGGCGGTAGAGGGGTCTAATGAATTGAAGCGTGAGCACCATGAGCACGACGGAGGCATCGTCGATCTGCACGCCTGCGTTCAGGTCGGCGCACTGGAGGTCGAACGGGCGGCCGAATCGGCTCTCCGAGAGCTTCCGCCTCGCGATCTCCAGCATCTCGGGTGAAGAATCGATGCCGACGTAGCGGACGTTTCGATCGCGGGGGACGGTCTGCGCGATTTGCAGGAATGTCGTACCCGTCGAGCAGCCCAGATCGTAGATCGCCGTATTCTCCGACGCGAAATCCGAAACGAGTTCCCCGATCATCCGCTGAATCTCGTCGTAGAAGGGGACGGATCGCCCCACCATGTCGTCGAAGACCGCGGCGGTCTTCCCGCCGAAATCGAAGTCGGCGATGCGCTTTGCCGGCGCCGCGAATATCTCGTCCCGCACCCCCATCGCGCGATCGTCGGGAGGACGCGGCGGAGCAGGCTTATTCATCGCGCTCCCGCCGGCGCGGCGGCGAAGCCATGGAGGACCTCGAGAAACTCGTCGAACTCGGCCAGAGTGAACTGCTGGAATCCGTCGGAGAGCGCCTGGTCCGGGCGGTTGTGGATTTCCACCATCAACCCGTCCGCGCCGGCGGCCAACGCGGCTCGCCCGCAGGGAGCCATGATGTCCTTGCGCCCGAGAGCGTGGCTCAGGTCCACGATCACGGGAAGCGCCGTTTCCTTCTTGAGCAGCGGAATCGCCGAGATGTCGAGTGTGAATCGCGTCGAACGCTCGAACGTTCGAATCCCACGCTCGCAGAGGACGACTTCTTCGTTGCCCCCGGAGAGGATGTACTCCGCCGAGTGGAGCAGTTCATCGAGGGTCGCCATGAACGCGCGCTTGAGTAGCACCGGCTTGCGGATGCGCCCGACCGCCTTGAGCAGCTCGGTATTGAACATGTTGCGAGCGCCGATTTGAATCATGTCGGCGTGCTCGGCGACGATGTCGAGGGTCGCGGTGTCCAGCACCTCCGTGACGACGCTGAGCCCATGCCGATCGGCCGCGGATCGTAGGATGCGCAGCCCCTCCTCGCGCAACCCTTGGAAGGCATAGGGATTCGTGCGCGGCTTGAACGCTCCCGCCCTTAGAATTTTCTTCCCTGGAAGCCGGGCGATGTACGCCGCGATCGTGTCCATTTGTTCAGGCGTTTCGACCGAGCAGGGGCCCAGGAAAAAGACGGGATCTCCGTGGCCGATCGCGACGCTACCGACTCGGATGCCCGCTTCCGGAACGAGACCCTTGCGAAAGACGTGCAGCGTCTTCCGCCGTTCCCCGTCCTGGATGTCGAGAGACGCGCGAAAGATCGCCTTGAAGATTTCCCGAATCTCGGCGGGCCCAAAGGGTTTCACCGCGGCGGAGGTAAGGCGCTCGAGCATATCCTCTTCGCGCTTGGCGTCGTAGTCGTCGATGCCCTGCGCTCGTTTGAGGGCCGCGATTTCGAGCACGACTTCACCTCGCCTCTGAATGAGGGAGAGGATCTTCTCGTTCAAAAGGTCGATTTCGCCACGCAGGGCGTCTAACGTAGGTTCCGTCATCGTGAGGCCTCCATCGCGCAAGCTGGGCAGCGCCGCCCCGACGGGGAGCGTCGCGGCTCCCCGCTAGTGTAGCGCAGATTAACCCAGGCGGAGGTCACGGGCAATCCCTCTAGCAGGCCGTGCTTTAGCAGGCCGCCGGCCGCCCACAGGCCATTCAGGCGCCGGCGCCGGGCAGCCCGCCCTACGCTTTCAGGATCACGAGATGCTTCACCTTGCGGAACGCCGTCGGGTCGATGATCCGAAGCTCGATCATCTCCTTGCCGATTGGCTGCAACACGTAACTGGAGACGGGCTGGGCGCTCAGGACCCGGGCCTTATCGGCGGGAATGCGGATGACATTCTCCCGGTCGGTGTCGATGGCGACGAAGGCGGCCTCGTCGAACCGACCCGTTGGCTCGAGCGTTTTGCCGATCCCCAGCACGCCTCCCTTCGAAGCCACCACTCCGGAGTTGGTGAGTTCTTTCTTCGTTCCCATCGCATAGTAGACGGTCGCGATCTCCGTCTGCTTCTCCACCAACAGCTGCTGCTGATCTTCCACGGCGGTCGAGAGCCCCGCGACGCGAGTCTGCAGCGTATCGACCTGCGTGGAGAGTTCGGCGATACGCTCCTCCTTCTCGGAAGCCGAGCGGCGAAGCCCGGCGATCATCCGCTCCAGGCCGGCAATCTGGAAGCCGTTCTTCTTCAATCTGGAATCGAGTTCCTCGATCCGCTCCTTGGTGCGCTCGATGGCACCCTTGAGTGAAGCAATGCGTGAGAGGACGGTGTCGTGAAGCGTTCCCGGCGGCTGCGCCTCATCCAGGGATGGCGCGGGGACGACCCGATTCGCGGCCGGCCCCAGCACGATGGCGTTCAGGCTGTCCTGAATCGTCACGATCTCGCTGACCGCGCGGTCGTAGCGAAGCCGCGTGTCTTCCCCCGCGACCGTCGCCGCCGCGTATTGGGCCGCGGACTTTCGATACTGGACGTACGTCACGATGGTGGCGCCCAACAGCAGCACGCTGACGAGGCCGAGGGCGAAAACGGACACTTTGCGCATGATGGAATCTCCTTCTCCACGCGATCTCTACCGGTATTGCTGAATCATTCTGAACGTCCGGTGAAGTGTCGGACTCTAGGTCGAACCTCGCCGGCCCCGTGGCTGGGCCGCATAACGCATGCCACCGGGCGATGGCTAGCGCTCGGGGGAACGGGGCACGCGCGGGCAAGCAATGCCTGCGCTTGCCCTTATCGAGCAGGGAGGGAAGGGCATTGGGGGCTGGTATTCCGACCCCGACCGCCTCCCAAATGTACGGGCGGGGACGCTTAAGCCCGAGGCTGCTCTTCGGGGGTCGCGTGTTCACCGGGGAGGGGCCGCGGCGTACCGCGGGAATGGCGGAGGGGGTAGGATTCGAACCCACGGTGCCTTGCAGCACAGCGGTTTTCAAGACCGCCCGCATAAGCCACTCGCGCACCCCTCCACGTCTTTGGAGCATAACACGTTGCGGCGCTCTGACGGATCGAGCAAGCGGTCTATCAGACCGCCGTCAACCGCCCGAGGGCGGCGTTCGGAATCTGCACGCGCACACCGGCGGGTTGCGACACGGCCCCGGCTCTGGAACCTACGAGCAGGCCGGGTGTAGTATTTGCTTGTTGGCGCAATCAAGCAAGGAGGGCGCGTGAACACGCTTGCCGAAGTCTTCAAGGCCGTCTCCGACCCCACACGGCTCAGGCTGCTGCGCCTGCTCTTGGAGGCTGGGGTCGAAGTCTGCGGCTGTGAGCTGGTCGACAGCCTTCTGGTCCCGCAATACAACCTGTCAAAACACCTCCGGGTCCTCAGAGGTGAGGGGCTGATCACCTCGCGGAAGGAGGGCCAGTGGGTCTACTACCGAATCGCAACGACCGATCCCGCGCGGGCATCCCTGGTTCGGCTCATCGCCCAGGTGCCGGACCGCTCTACCGCCAATGACCTCAAGAGGTTCAAGCGCCGACTGAAGTTGCGCACTAAGGGCAGGTGTCTGGTGGGGGTCCAGAACATCGACCTCGTACCCAATGCCGGCACGGGTCGGTCGCGCGGGCCCGTCGGGAAAGCATAGTGCGTCATGGACGAAGCGTCCTGCTCGGGTTGGCATCCTTGGCTCTGCTTACGCCTGCGAATGCGCCGGGCCAGGCGCTCACGATCTCGGGGGGCGTGGACCTACGGGCACTCTTCCCGGAGGGGAGCGAACCTGCACTCGTTCTTCAGGGGTTGTTCCTCAATGCGCGCAAGGTATTCCGCGATGATCTCGGAGACCGGTGGATCGTGGTCGCACAGGGGGATGCCGACGACAACTTCACGGAGGTGCGTCCGTATCAGCTCTACCTCCAGTACAAGGGCCCCCTGGGTCGCTGGAACGTACGGGCCGGCCACTACCTGGTGCCGTTCGGCCTCCTGGCCGAGTACGACACGGAGCGTTTGGTGCTGACTGCGGTGGAAGAGGAGAACACCGGGCTCAAGCTCGATACGGGCATCCAAGCTCTGGGCTTTGCCGGTGCCTGGGACTGGGCGACGTCGGTGAGCACGGGGGCCGGTCGCAGGTGGCCGGGCGAGGGCGAGGGCACCTATCTCCTCACCGCGCGAGCCGGACATGGCTCCGACGAGTGGAGGATGGGGTTTTCCGTTCTCTTGGGCACGGTCTGGGCCGGAGACGGGTTTCACGATCCCGGAGTGACGGTGCGCGAACGCAAAATGGCTCTCGACCTCACACACCAGGGAGGTCGTTGGACGGCTCGGGCCGAGGTATCGCCCGGAACGGAAGATGGCCGCTGGGTCGCGAGCGCCGTCGCGCTCCCGAGCTTCGCGGTCCGCCCATGGCTCGACATCGACGGAAGGTATGCGCTAGCCGCTCGATCGGATACCCGACACGAGCTGGGCATTGGGGCGACCTTCCGGGCGTGGCGCGGGTGGGTTCTCCGACCTGCGGCAATCCTGGAATTGTCTCCGGACGGGACCACCCATGAATTCATCGCACAGCTTTACTATGACTTTTCGAAGAGCTACTAGGCTCGCCTCCCTGGTCGCGCTTTCCGCGCTCTGCGCGACGCCCGCATTGGCGGACGTCTGTGTCTGGCGGGACCCCGACAAGACCATGGCGCGCCTCTTCCCCGACGCGCGGGACTACCTCACGGTCACGAAGAAGATGACGCCCGCCGTCGGCCAGCGAATCGAGGCCCAGCTCGGCTCCCGGCTGGATGATTCCGAGAAGGGCGAGTTCAACTTCTATGACCTGCGGGCACGCCGGAACGGCAAGGCAGTCTCGGTTGGCACGGCGATGGCCCTGGCCGGGCGGGGCGAGTACGGGGTGATCGAGGTCGTCGTCGGTCTTGACCGGTCCGGTGTGATCCGGTCCGTGTACATCCAGCGCTCTCGCGAGCGGACCAATAAGACGATCAGGTCGGAGGATTTCCTGAAGCAGTTCGTGGGCAAAGCCGTGCGTGATCCCCTCCAGTTCGGGAAGGATCTCAAGCGGCCGCCGGGTGCAGACGTGGCCACAGAAGCCGTACGGGTCACGATTCGGAAGATGCTGCTGTTCCACCAAGAGCTGGCCGCCGAGCCAGCAGCAACTGGAGGTTGAGCCATGACGATCTTTCCACGAGTCCTGATAGGCGCGATCTTCGCCACGGTGCTGATAGCGGCGGGCGCGAGCGCAGGGAAGGCGCCGCAGCGGTTCGGTGAGTCCATCGACCCCAAGGCCCCTCGAGTCAGTCTCGGCGAGCTGCTTGCGAGTCCCGCCAGCTATGCCGGCAAACATGTCGTCGTTGAAGGCAACTTCGCCGGCAAGTGTTGCGCAGCGGATTTCTTCTTCAAGGACAAGCTCGACATGATCGAGGCGACGCCGCCCGCCAAGGGCCAGCAGTGCATGCTCCTGAAGCCTGGCACACCGATCCGGCTGTACGGTCGCGTGAACGTGATCCAGCGTGAGGCGGCCAAAGGCAAGAAATCGCCCGAGCCGATCGTCTCGATCGAGGGGAAGGGCGTCGAAGTCCGCGAGGTGCCGGGAAAGACGACACGGAAGAAGGGATGATCGACCCATGAGAACACGAGGCTGGATCACGCCCCTGGTGGTTCTCGGCTTGGCCGCCTCCGCAGTCCTCTCGGTCGGCTACAGT
>JANOOP010000173.1:0-2174 GCA_031421415.1 Candidatus Eiseniibacteriota bacterium | reverse complement strand
GATCGTGAGCGAGCAGGAGCTTGATATGGTCAGAGGATTCACTGTGTTGACGGGAGAGACCGGGGCGGGGATCATGGGCGCCGATGTTCCCCTACCCCCCGGCTCCCGGTCAAGGCGCTCCCCTCGCTTGACTTTGAGGCGTCCCGTGGCCGAGACTCGACGGCGATGAAGACGCGCGTAATCGCTCCCGACACACGAATCGTCGTCACCGGTGGCTCCGGTTTCCTGGGCCGCCACGTGATGGCCGCGCTCGAGCAGCGCGGATCGCGAAACGCGGTCACCTTCCGGTCGGCCGAATACGACCTCACGCGCGAGGACGGCGTTCAGGCCATGCTGGCCGACCTTCGCCCGGAGATGGTGATCCACCTCGCGGCGACGGTCGGCGGCATCGGCGCGAACCGCCGCTACCCCGGCACCTATTACTTCCGCAATCTCCAGATGGGCGCGCTCTTGATGGAGCACGCGCGCCGGGCCGGAGTGAAGCGCTTCCTCTCGGTCGGGACGATCTGTTCCTATCCCAAGATCACGCCGGTCCCCTTCCGGGAAGAAGAACTCTGGAACGGCTACCCCGAGGAGACGAACGCTCCCTACGGACTTGCGAAGAAGATGCTCCTCGTCCAGTCGCAGGCCTACCGGCAGGAGTTCGGCTTCGACGGCGTGAACGTCCTCTGCGTGAATCTCTACGGCCCGCACGACAACTTCGATCCCGAATCGTCGCACGTCATCCCGGCGCTCGTCCGGAAGTGCGTCGAGGCGGTGGAGAGCGGCACCAAGGAGATCGAGGTCTGGGGAACGGGGAGCGCTACCCGGGAATTCCTCTACGTGGAGGACGCCGCGCGGGGAATCGTCGCCGCACTCGAGAACCTCGAGGGAAGCGACCCCGTGAATCTCGGCGCCGGTTTCGAGATTTCGATCCGCGATCTCGCCGAGCGAATCGCGAAGCACGCTGGCTTCACGGGACGCTTGGCCTGGGATCCGACAAAGCCGGACGGGCAGCCCCGCCGCTCCCTCGACACGTCGAGGGCCGAATCGCTGTTCGGCTGGCGCGCGACGACATCGTTCGACGAAGGCCTCGCGCGCACGGTCGCCTATTTCCGGGACCACGTGGCGCCGGCACTCCGATTCGACTGACGGTCGTCGTTCCGACGCTTGGCCGCGACGAGCTCCTCCATGCGCTCCTGCACGCGCTCGAGGCGCAGACGCTTCCCCGCGAACGATGGACGCTTGTGGTTTCGTTCGACGGGGCGGCTCCTTCCGCGGCGATCGGCCAGCGGCTCCGAGCGATGGGCGCCACGGCAGCGGTCTCGGCCGAGCGGAAGGGGCCCGGCGCCGCGCGGAACTTCGGCGCGCGGCAGGCCACGGGCGGCGTCCTCGCCTTCACCGAGGACGACTGCATTCCCGCGCCCGACTGGCTTGCCACAGCCGTCGCGCGACTCGAACGCGAGCCCGACCTCGACGTTCTCGAAGGCGCCACGCTCCTCCCCGACGGTAGCCCCGCGCGCCGCCGCCACGGCGACCGGCTCTCGTGGCTCCCGACGAACCTCTTCGTCCGGCGCGACTTCTTCGGGCGAATCGGGGGCTATTGCGAGCGCTTCTTCGACGCGCGGCGAGGGATCTACTTCCGCGAGGATTCCGATTTCGGCTTCACGGCCCTCGAAGCCGGCGCGCGCGTCGCGCACGATCCCACGCCGCACGTCATGCATCCGCGGGAACACCGCGGGTGGCTCGATCCGATCCGGTGGGCGCGGCGCTATGAGATGGACCCGCTGCTGGCGTTGCGCCATCCGCAGGCGTTCCGTGAGGAGATCGAGGTCGTGTGGCTGGGCCCGCTCCGGCTTCGGCGACCCTTCGTGCGCGCCTCCGTCGGGTACGTGATGGCGTTGCTGGCTGCAGCCGCCGCGGCGGCGATCGGAGAGCCGGGGGTGGCGGCGTGGTTCCTGGGGTTGGCCGCGTTCCTGGCGTGCTTCCTCTGGTCGAAGTGGAGCCTCGATCCGCGAAAACTCCCCGTGGTGCTCCTGGTGCCGCCCGTGCTCCTCGCCGCCTTGATCCGCGGCCGCGTGCGCGCCTACGCCATGGGAGCGGGCGCGCCGTCGAGCATCGTGCGATAGCGGGCCACGAGCGCGACGGCGATCGCGTTCCAGGTGAAACGTTCGCGCGCGCGTTCTCGCCCCCTG
>JANOOP010000172.1:0-2617 GCA_031421415.1 Candidatus Eiseniibacteriota bacterium | reverse complement strand
GCCAAGGCATTCCCCGGTGCCAGTTCGAGCGCGCGGCCGACCGACGTCGCGGCACCCCTCCAGTCGCGATGGTGAAGCATCCGGATCCGCCCCATGGTCGCATGTCCCTCCGCAAGATCGGGCTCTACAGCCAGCGCCCGTTCCACCGCCTCTCGGCCCCGACTGTACCCGTCGTCCACCGCGACCCAGCCCATATCGGCTTCGCTCAGGTATGCCACGCCCAAATCCACCCAGGCGAGCGCGAACTCGGGATTCAGTTCCAGCGCCTGCTCCATGTACTTGACGCCCTTCTCCGTGTCTTCGCGGGTGCCGCGGCCGACGAAGTGCCGGGCCAGGAGATAGAGCCGGTGCGCTTCCGGGTCCGTGCCGCGCCCCTTCGCCGCCTTCACAACGTCCGCCTTTGCCTCCCCGCTAGCGTCTGAATCCGCTTCCTCTCCCAACAGCGTAGCCCGCAGTTCCTTAACGACAGACTGCGCGATGTCGTCCTGCACGGCGAAAATGTCCTCCAGCTTCCGGTCGTACGTCTCCGACCAGAGGTGCGAGCTGTCCGAGACCTTCACCAGCTGCACCGAGACCCGGATGCGATTGGCTGCCTTGCGCACGCTCCCCTCGAGAACGGTGGCGACGTTCAGCTTCTGGCCTATCGTGGCGATGTCGTCGCTCTTGCCCTTGAACTGAAAGGACGACGTGCGCGCCACCACTCTCAGCCCGCGGATCTTCGCCAGCACATTCAGGAGTTCATCGGCCAATCCGTCGGAGAAGTACTCGTCGTCTGCACTCGCACTCCGGTTCACGAACGGTAGCACGGCGATGGAAGCAACCCGATCCGAGGCCGTGTGCTCGGGACTCCCGCGCTCCAGGGACTTGCGTAGGCGTCGAAGCTCGTTGTTGACGTCCAGCGCGGACTGGACGCGCTCCCGGGGGTTCTTCTCGAGACACCAGCTCACGATCCGTTCCAGATCGCCCGGAAGATCCCCTCGGACCCGGGTCAGAGGCTGGGGTGTGTCGCGGAGGATGGAAGAGGAGATATCCGCGGGGGTCGCGCCGGTGAAGGGCCGGCGACCCGTGGCGAGCTCATAGAGAATGGTTCCCAAGGCGAAGAGATCGCTCCGCGCATCCACCTTCTCGCCCCGGATCTGCTCGGGAGCCATGTAGGGAACGGTGCCGACCACGCGCCCCTCTCCCGAGAGGGGGTCGTCGGCGGTCGTCCCGATCGTCACGTCCTGGGCTGGCGACTCGATTGCCACCATCTTCGCCAGACCAAAGTCCAAGACCTTCACCCGCCCCTCTCGCGTCACCATCACGTTTCCGGGCTTGAGATCGCGGTGGATCACTCCTCGCTCGTGAGCGGCGACCAGAGCGTCGGTGAGGGGAACGGCGAGCTCGAGGATTCGCGGAATCGGCAACCCGCCAGGGGTCACGAGGTTCGAGAGAGTCTGGCCCTCGACCAACTCCATGGTGAGGAAGCGGACGCCGTTCTCGTCCTCGACGGAGTGGAGTGTGACGATGTTCGGGTGATTCAGACCCGCCACCGTGCGCGCCTCTCGCTCGAAGCGGGCGAGGCGGTCCGGGGAGGAGGCCACCTCCGCGGGGAGCACCTTGACCGCGACTTCGCGGCCGAGGCGCAGATCCTTCGCGCGATAGACCTCGCCCATGCCGCCGGCGCCGAGGGGGCCGACGATCTCGTAGGTGCCGAGGCGAGTCTTGGGGGAAAGAGGCATGGCCGAACAGTTTAGCGACTCGAGGACCCCTTGTCAGCCACGGGGATCAAGCAGCCAATGCCCAAGTTCGAACTGGGTTACGTTTGGGGAGCCAGATGACTAATCGCTAACTTTGGGGGTCGCTTTGGTGCGCGGGGCCCCGGCAGCGAAAGCTGCTGGGGTCTTGGCGTATGTGGCCACGGGGTGCGAGTTTGGGGCACTGGTAGGCGCACAACGGCGCCTCGCCTCGCCCCCGTCTGATACGCTCCCCGGATGATCGAACTCCAGCTACTCTTGGCCAGCTTCTCGGCCTGGGCCAATCGTCGCCAGGGAAGTGTGATCGCCTACCTAGTCGAAGAGAACCGCATCCTCAAGGAGCAGTTCAAGTCAGGCGGGAAACGGCTCCGCTTCACGGATGACCAGCGCCGCCGGCTGGCCGCGAAGGGCAGACCATTGGGCCTCAAGGCGTTGCGGCAGATCGCCACGATCGTGACGCCCGAGACGATCCTCGCGTGGCACCGAAGGCTCATCGCGGCCAAGTGGACGTATCCCCGGCGCCGGACGGGACGTCCCGGCGTGATGCGTGAAATCCGGGAACTCATCGTCCGCATGGCGGAGGAGAACCCGAGCTGGGGCTACGCCAGGATCCAGGGCGCGCTCAGGCATCTGGACCACCGCGTGGCCCGCAGTACGATCGCGAAGGTCTTGAAGGAGCATGGGATCAAGCCCTCGCCCGATCGGCCCAAGAGCTGGGCGACGTTCGTCCGGGAGCACGCGCATCTGATCGCCGCCGCGGACTTCTTCACGACGGAGGCGTGGACGGTGCGTGGGCTTGTCCGGCACTTCACGTTATTCTTCGTGGATCTCGCAACGCGCCGTGTTCACATCGCAGGGGCAACAACGAATCCGACGTCCGC
>JANOOP010000171.1:0-2577 GCA_031421415.1 Candidatus Eiseniibacteriota bacterium | reverse complement strand
CTGGACGCCGACGACCAGGTTCTCGCGGGGCGACTGCGCCCCCGTCATGTAGATCCCGATCGGCGCTCCATGATATGTGTAGAGTGGCGTCGAGATCGGCCTGCCGCTGTCTTCGCGCCGGATGAGCCCCTGGCTCGGCTCGCAATTGAAGAGCGCCGCCATTTTCCAACCTTCGATACGAGGCAGTCCGGGCGCCCAGGATGAGTTCGGATCGCCCGGGAAGACCTTACCGTTCCACTTGCCCGTGGAGCCGGTATCGACCGAGGCGCTCACGTATCCTAAGGCCGCGCCCTGCGTGGTGACGCGTGCTTCCAGGAAGTCACGCGCTCCCTGGCTCCGCAAGCCCTCGTTCGTGTCTCTCGCCCCTTCGATTCCCATCATCGAACGAGGGAAAAATGTCTGGTTGTACCCGGCCGTGCCCGGCTGGAAAGCGAAGCAGAGTCCACGGGAAAAGTTCGCTGTGAGCGCGGTGGTCGGCACTACGATGTTCGTCGCCAGCGAGAATCCGCTTAGGAGCAGCGTGCCTCCCGCTCTCAGGTAGCCGCCAAGTTCGCTATATGCCCCGCCCACGAGCGTTTGGAAAAGGCCCGTGGGGTTGTCCGATTTGTTGTTAAAATCGACGTTCCAGACGACGACTCTGTAAGGTGCAAGGTCCGCGGGAAGCGGTTGCAGCCGCGTTCCACCTCCGTCCGCCGCTCCTCGACTGACGGTGTCCCAGTCGCGCCGCCCCATCCCATATTGGAGCGACAGTGGTGTCAGGATGTTCACCCGCCACCACTCGTCGTCCTCGACATCCGAGGGGTAGTTGAAGAAGCGAGTCTGAGAGTTCCCTGGCGCCAGCGAGTCGTCGAAGTAGAGATACTGGGGTATATTCGTCCCGCTCGGGGGGTCCTTGAATGTCGGATGGACGATCCGGAACGGAATGACCGCGTTGGTGAAGAGCCCGCCGTCGTCGAACGCCCGGACGAAGAGGAAGTGGAGCCCGATCGTGAGATCTTGAGGCCGGTAGGTCACCCCCGTGTTCCGGATATCGGTCGCCGGGAACGACGCGGTGTCGTCGAGCGCAAACGTGAAGCCCGTGATGGTGCCTCCGTAGCTGTCGGCGGAAGCGGTCCAGGCGAAGGAGATCAGCTCGCCCTCGAAGATCTGGATTTCCCGGCGTGGGAAATCTTCCGGACCCGAAGTGCACGGAAGCGGCACGGTCAGAACGCTCGCCGAGATACAGAGCAGGGGTCCGGGATTCCGAAGCGACACCGTGAAGCGGCGGATGTTTCGTACGAACGCGAGGTTCTTCTCGCTTGCCCCGGCCAGGTCCACCGCCCGGAGGGCGAAGACATACTCTCCCGGCGAGGCATTTCTCACGCGGAGCCGGTTGCCGCGGATCCCCGACCACTTCCAGTCGCCATGGGGCGCCGCGAGGCTGTCGCTAACGCTCAGATTGATCAGGTTCGTGTAAAGCGTCTGGCCGTACGGCGGCAGCGGCGGATGCGTCGGCGGTGTGTTCGGATCGTTGACCGCTCCCACGAGCAGCAGGAGGTACTCGAACGAATCCACGGGGGCCCGGCCGCCGGTCTCGCCGCCGTCCGGATCGCTCCCCTCCCATTCGAACGTGAAGTTGGGGCCGATGAGGGAGTTGAACGCCGAAGGTCCACGCAGGATCCGGCTCGTGGGAGGAAGCGTTTTCGTCGAGAAGAATCGCTTCGCCGGAGTGGGATCGATTTTCCCTTCGTTGTCCTCGGCGGCCACCCAAAAGACGTGTCCGCGGATCTCCTTCACGGGATCGACCAGAAGCAGAAGCGTCGTGTCCTTGGCCGTCGTCCACTGCCACTTCGAAAGATCCGTCTCCAGGGTGTCTTCGTCGATCGCGTAGCGGAAGCGCAGAACCTCCCCGTCGCGATCGTAACCGCTCCAGTAGAGGCGGACCC
Source organism: Candidatus Eiseniibacteriota bacterium (assembly GCA_031421415.1). GTDB lineage: Bacteria > Eisenbacteria > RBG-16-71-46 > SZUA-252 > SZUA-252 > SZUA-252. Next base: position 652 of record JANOOP010000171.1, on the reverse strand, counting down.
GGTACCCGGCCGTGTCGCCCTCGAGCGGAGCGTACGTCAGCTCCGTCTCCGGGGCCTGCCTGACCGGAACCGGTCCAGTCTCTTTGTCCTTGCCGCACCCGCCGAACATCGCGGCCACGAGCGCCACGGTGAGCACGGGGACCAGCTTCAGGATGTTTCGCGTCATTGAATCGCTAGCTCCTCTATCCTCGGCGTGGTCGCGTTAGGGGACGGTACAGGTGCTGTCGGCGTAATCGACGTCGAAGGTGACCTTCAGACGCTCGTCAGAGTAAAACGTACCACGGTCTTGGACGCGGACTTCGGCAATATGGGGATTGCTGCCGGAAAAGTCGCGGAAGACACGCTCCGAGATGGCCGCTGAGTTCCCGCCTCGAATGACCCGCGTCTCTAGATTGTTCTCGAGGTAGAGCTCCGCCACCCGCGGGAAGCCGTCTTCCTCGTCCACGGCAGCCCACGAGAAGAGCTTGTACTTCTGGCCCAGGGAGCAGTAGTCGGCCACCGTAAAGCCCGTGAGCCTGGGCTTGAAGTTGCAATTGAAGACGAACTCGCCGTTATAACCGGAACTCGGTATACCCGAGACGCGGTTCGAAAGATCGCGGGAGCGGACGATCATCTTCATGCCGATCCCGGCGTCGAGCGAGTCGAGGACTAG
>JANOOP010000170.1:0-1922 GCA_031421415.1 Candidatus Eiseniibacteriota bacterium | reverse complement strand
CTCCGTGCGCGGCGGGGTCACGCGGTCGGACGACCCCGCGCTCCTCTTCTCGCAGCGGCTCTGGCAGGGGCGCTTCACGGCCGCCGATTTCGCGCTCGAGACCCTGAACGAGCCGGGGCCGCGGAACGCGCTTGAGTACGGGCTCGTGCTGGAGCAACCGATCTGGAACGGAGGCGCGGAGGTGACGGCGCCGGCGGTCGCCGCGAGCGCGCGCCGGGAAGCCGGCGCCGCCTCCCGCGCGGCCGTGGCCGACGCGCTCCTCGACGCCGTGAAGCGCTACGTCGCGTACGTGAGCGCGAGGGAGCGTTCCCTCGCCGATTCCACGGCGCTGGCGGCGGCGCGCGCGGCGCACACTGCCGCGGTCGAGCGCCATCGCCACGGCCAGATCCCCGACCTCGACACCCTCCGGACCTTCGCACGCGCCGCGGAGGGCATCGAGCGATCGCTGATGAGCGCGCGCGACCGCGACGTCGCGCGCCGCCGCCTCGGGGACCTGATCGGCGCGGCGCCCACCGACGCGGAGATCGCCTCCCCCGAGCCGGCCGAGCCGGCCGCGTTCCTCGCGGAAGCGGCGGGAAGGGAACCGGCGCCCCCCGAGCTGGAGGCTTCGCGCGCCCGCGCCCGGCGCCTGGGTCTGGAGGCCTCACGCGCGGCGCTTCGCCTTCTCCCCTCGCTGAACGGCCGCGTGGCCGTCACCTATTACCGCGATCCCGAGGTGGACGACGTGGAGCGCCGCTGGTTCGCGGGGCTCTCTCTCGATTGGCCGCTCTGGGACGGCGCCCTTCGGTGGAACGAGCGCCGCGCCGCGGCCGCCCGCGCCGACGGCGCTCGGGCGGAGCTGGAAGCCGCGAAGCGCGACCTGGCCGCGCGGGAGGAATCGGCCCGCCGCGACCTGGAGATCGCGGGACCCCGGCGCGACGCCGCCCGGGCCGCGCGCCACGCTTCCGAGGAAGCGCTCCGTCTGGCCACGGCCCGGTACCGCGCGGGGCTCCTTCCCCTGGACGAATGGCTCGCCGTGGACGCCGAGGCGGCGCGCGCGAGGGAACGACAGATCGCGCGCGAGGCCGACGTGCAGCTCGCGGGCTACACCTACCTTCACGCCATCGGGGGGCTGAAATGATTCGATCGAAGCGAAGGCTGCTCGTGTTCGCGGCGCCCCTTATCCTCTCCCTTGCCGCGGCGCTCTTCCTGGCCGGGTGCGGAGGAGAAGAGAAGGCAGTACCGCCCGACGGCCGCGCGCCCGTGACGGTGCCGGCGATGGTGGTTCGCTCCCGAGCCGCCGGCGACGATCTCCTTCTCCCCGGGCGTGTCGAAGCGCGCGAGGAGGTGACGCTCTCCTCGCGCATCGCCGGCCGCGTGACGTCGCTCCCGCTCTCGGGTGGCGCTCCCTTTCGCGAGGGGGACGTGTTGGTCCGCTTCGACGCGCCCGAGGCGCGCGAGGGCCTCGCCGCCGCCGAGGCCGCGTGGAACGCCGCACGGACGCGCCTCGACCTCGCGCGCACCCAGGAAGCCCGCTACGAGTCGCTCGTCGCATCGAAGGTGGCCGCACTCCACGAGCTGGAAGTCGTACGCGCCGAGCGGGAGACGGCCGAGGCGGGCGAACGGGGCGCCGCCGCCGCCGCATCGGAGCGGCGTGCGGCGGTCGAGATTCGCGCCCCCTTCGCAGGCGTGGTGGTGCGCCGGCGCGTCGACCAGGGCGCCGAGGTGGGTCCGGGCGCCCCGCTCCTCGACATCCGGTCCCGCGAGAGCGGACTCGTCGTCGCGGCGGTGCCCGAGCAGGAGTCGGCGCGCGTCGGCGGAGCGGTGTCGATCCAGGTGGGCGACGGCCCGTGGCGGGAGGCGCGCCTCGTCCGCGTCGACGGCATGATCGATCCGCTCTCCCGGACCCGGACGGCGCGCTTCCGCCCTCGCGACGGCGGTGG
>JANOOP010000169.1:0-1819 GCA_031421415.1 Candidatus Eiseniibacteriota bacterium | reverse complement strand
CGTAGTTCCTCCGCTGTTGACCCGAGATGGATGCGGGGCTGGACCGGCGCCGCGGTACGCGGACCTGGCCGAGACTAGCGAGCGGAAAAAATCAGCAGCGCAGAAGTGCTGGCGAGGCCAACCTGGGAGACGTGCGGGATCTCGCTAGCGCGAGAGTGTCGGAGCAGGAAATGGGTCGCGAGGGGAGGTCCATGAGTTCTATCGAGATCGCCGCCGGCGTCCCGAGGCTCTGAGCTTCGCTTCGGGCTGGTGCCGAGCATGCGCCCAAGGCGATGGGGTAGTCGGTGCACGAACCGGCATCACGGAGATTCAAGGGCTGGGCTGACTGGACCGACTGGGCCGGTGTCGTGGCTCCGTCCAGCTCGCAGGGGGTACCAGCCGATTCGATCGCCGAGTGTCCCTGCGAGCCGATACAGAGCACAGCGAAACTGGCGAAGAGCGCGGTCTGACCACCGCTTAGGAGGAGAAGAAGGGTCAGGAGGGTCGTGCTGCTACGTCGGAGCATACCGAAAGACTTTACACGTAGGCCGGCGGACGCTCAAGGAGATTTAGGGGCGGTATGTTCTTGCCTTGGTGGCCACGGATCGAACGGGAATCCCTCTCCGGCCCTACGAAGCGCCGTAGTGAAACACGCGCGCCAACCCGCTCGCCACGAACACATCCAGAGCGGAAGCTCCCCAGACGGCGTGTAGGGGGCGTACCGTGTTGCTGTACATCGGCACCCATGACCTGCCATCGAAGTGGACGATCGCGCCGCGCGAACCAACCGCGAAGACCTCTTGCCCTGAGACGCCCCACACGGCGTTGAGGGTCCCCGTCGTTCCGCTAGCCATGGGGCTCCACGCGGTTCCGTTGTAATGGAGGATGATGCCCCCGTCGCCAACCGCGAACACGTCGCTCGACGATGTGCCCCAGACGCCGGTCAGAAACACCCCGGTCCCGCTGACCATCACACTCCAGCTGTTACCGTCGAAATGCACGATCGTTCCTCTGGGACCGACCGCGAATACGTCGCTGGCAGAGCTTCCCCAGACGGCGCGGAGGTAACTTTGAGTTCCGCTCGCCATGGTTCCCCACGAAGTTCCATCGTAGTGAATGATGGCACCGTTACCCCCGACCGCGAAAACATCGGAAGACGAACTTCCCCACACTCCCATCAGGCGCTCACTGGTACCGCTAGCCATAGCCGTCCAGGCCGCGCCGTCGTACCGGAGCACGGTTCCCACATCACCGACCGCGACAATCTCCGCGGCCGACTTCCCCCAGATCCCACGCAGCGTTTGGGATGTGCCGCTCGCGATCAGACTCCACGACGCGCCGTCATAGTGGATGATCGTCCCGCCGTCTCCGACGGCTGTGACGTCACTCCCGGAGGCGCCCCACACGCTTCGCAAGTCGCGTGCCGTGCCGGGCGTCATCGGCTCCCATCCCCCCGCGATCGGCCGGAGAATCGTGCCGACATCGCCCACGGCGATGCTGGCGCCTCCCCCGGTCCACACGCCCCGGAGCGGCATGGTTGTGCCACTCACATCCTGGCTCCATGCGGTTCCGTAGAAGCGGAGGATGACGCCGTCATGCCCCGCGGCGATCACATTGGTCTCCGAGGTGCCCCAGACGGCCCAAAGCGGAGTGGTCGTTCCCGTCGGCATCAAGGCCCACGATGTTCCGTTGTAACGAAGGATGCGACCCAGATCTCCCACCGCGAACACGTCGCCGGTCGAGGTGCCCCAGACTCCCAGGATCGTAGTTCCGACGGTGCTCGCCTGGAGCGTCCACGATTGCCCGTCGTAGTGGAGGATGGCGCCGAAATCGCCCGTCG
>JANOOP010000168.1:0-3828 GCA_031421415.1 Candidatus Eiseniibacteriota bacterium | reverse complement strand
CCCATCTCGATCAGCGCCGAGCCCTCGGCATTCTTCAAATAGCCGCGCGTGATCTTCACGGGGCGCAGTTCGTCCGCGCGGCGCCCGTCCGCGCGCCCTCCGGCGCTCTTTCGGCCGCTCATTTCCGCCCCCCTCGTACGGGGCGGCGTTCGAACCAGGGGAGGTCGTCCTGCGGCACAAGCCACACGCGCCCCATGCGGCGGCCCAGGAACCGCGCGCCGATCGCTTCGAATTGGCGAGGGATGTCCGACACGTAACAGCGGAGCGATCCGCGTCCGCCGCGGGCGCTCTCTCCGAGCGCGCGCGCCAGGCGCCGCGCCGTCGCCTCGCCGGAATCGATGAGCCGCACGCGCGGTCCCAGGACCGACGTGAGCGCGCGGCGAAACGGCGGGTAGTGGGTGCAGCCCAGGATCAGCGTGTCGATCTTCTTCGCCTGAAGCGGCGCCAGGTACTCCTTCAGCATGGCGCGCGCGGCGGCGCTGTTCTCCAATCCCTCCTCCGCCAGCGGCACGAGGAGCGGGCAGGCCTGCGAGAAGACGCGCGCCTTCGTTCCTGCGCGCTTCGCGGCCGCGGCCACGGCGTGCTCGTACGCTCGGCTCGCCACGGTCGCGCGCGTGCCGATGATGCCGATCCGTCCGCTCCGCGTGGCGCGCACCGCCGCCTCGGCCCCCGCCTCGATCACCCCTTCGATCGGGAGACGGGGATCGTGCTTCTGGAGCGCGCGGATCGCCACCGCCGAAACGGTGTTGCAGGCGACCACGATCTGACTCACCTCGAACTGCTTCAGGAACGAGACCGCCTCGTTCGCGAAGCGGCGCACGGTGGCGTCCGACTTGGCGCCGTAGGGAACGCGGGCCGTGTCACCGAAGTAGACGATCGGCCAGCCGGGTAGCAGCCGGCGCAGGTGCCGCACGACGGTAAGGCCGCCGACTCCCGAGTCGAAGACGCCGAGCGTGCCGCGGCGACCGGGGCGCGGCGTGACGACGCTCATCGCCACTCCGAAACGGCCAGCGGCGCCAACACGTCGTAGTGTCCGCCGATCGTCTCGATCGGGTTTCCATCCACCAGGATCGCCACCTGTTCCACCTCCGGTAGGTTCTCCGCCGCCGTTCTCACGATCGATCCGAGCAGGAGCCGCTCGCGCCCGCTCCCACCGCGGAACCCCTGCACGAGCGTCCGATTCCAATCGAGATAGAGCGTGCCGCGCGGGGTGAGGTAGGCGTTCACGAGCTCGGTCCCCTCGGGGAAGAGCGCCACGTGGTTCTCGGACGGCCCGGCGACGAGTTCGCGGTAGATCGCGCGCACCTGGTCGGCGGGGCGGTCCTTCACGACCACGTCGCGGTGCTCCACGCCCAGGCTGTCGGAACCGGGGACGCCGTAGTAAAGGGAGACTCCGCGAATTCCTTCCAGCTCGGCCGCGAGTGGGACAAAGCGCCCCGGCGAGGTCAGCCCGGTCCGGCCCGGTCCGCGCGCGAGGTAGATCCAGAGCGCGGTCGCCGCCAGGAGGCCCACCGCGACCGCGACCCACTTCCCCTTGCCGGTCATCATGACGCGTTCGAGCGGCGCACGAATTCCTCGATCGCGCGGGCCACCGTCTGGGTGTAGTCGAAAATCGTGTAGGAGCGCGGGCTCATCGACTCCGGTCCGCTCCGCGCCGTCGGCGCCGATTCCAGCACGATGGCCGGGCAGGAGATTGGCTCCAGGATCCCGAGCCGCCCCGTGACGATCACCGTCGGCGTGGCCGGGAAGACGCGCCGTAGCGCGTCGGCGACCGACTGGCCGAGCGCCATGCTCGAGCCCGCCGATGGCATCTGGGCGCCGCGCCACGGCATCAGCTCGGTCTCGCGGTCGCCGCCGCCGCTCGCGATCGGCGCGACCGGCGCTTCGCTCGGCGACGGAGCCGGAAGGAGTGTCAGCACGCGGAATCCGCCGCCCCGCACGGCGCCTTCGTTGTCGAGATGGATGCTGACGAAGAGATCGGCGTCGGCGCCGTTCGCGATCGCCGCGCGGCGCGCGGGCGGGACGTCCTGGTCGCTCTCGCGCGTGAGAATCACACGAGCGCCGAGGCGGTTCTGGAGCGCGGTCCGGAGCGCGCGCGCCACGTCGAGAGCGACGTCCTTCTCCACCTGCCCGCCGGGGAGCGCCGCGCCGCCGTCCGCCCCGCCGTGCCCCGGATCGAGCACGATGGTCCGCACGCGGCGGTCGGCGCCGCCCAGCCGGATCGGCTCGAGCGCGTTGAAAAGTCCCGCGTCCACCAGGCTCTGGTCGTCGGTCACGGCCAGCTTCAGCCGGTTCGCCGAGATGTTGAACGCCCACCCGCGCGCGGCCTCGGTCAGGGCCAAGCGACACTCCACACCGCCGACGACCTCGCGCATCCACCCGTCCGCCACGACGCCGCCCGAGAAGACGCGCGCGCTGTCGAGCGTGCCTCCCTCGAGCAGGAAGCGCAGTTCGGTCGGGGTCGCGTAGAGGATGCGGGCGGGGAGGCTCTTCGAGAGCGAGGCCACCACTTCGGTGACGCGATTTCGCGCGTAGAGCTGCGCCTGGCGGACCGCGTGCGGCTCCACGCGAAAACGGATGACGCGCTCCGCCTCGTCGAACGTGGCGTCGGGCACGACGCCCCATTCGAAGAGGAGCGCCACGATCGCCTCGGGCGCGCAGACGACACCCTTCACCAGGCGCACCGGCGCCACGAGATTTCGCGCCCCCTCGTCCACCAGCACGACGGGTGCGTCCACCGTGAAGCGCAGCGTGTGCTCGCCCATGCGGAGCGAGAGTTTCTGGATCTCGGGCCGCCAGTACTTGGTGGCGCCGAAGACGCGGGCCAGATCGTTCGTCGAGACGTAGCGGACGTTGTCGATGACGGTGAGCGGGATCCGCTCCACCGGCGCGGGGTCGGGCCGCACGACGCGGATCGCGAGCGCGGCGTTTCGCTGCGCCAGGGCGGGGACGACGGCGCCGGCCGCGGCCGCCAGCAGGACGATCGCGAGGGCGAGGGAGCGAACGAACCGAAACGTGACGGAGCCGCGCATCCAGCCGAGAGACATCACTCGAGCCGCTCTCCCCGCATGATGCTGCGGATCTCGTTTCTCGCGCGGCGGTCGTCCATCTTCGCGCGCTTGTCGTATTCGCGCCGGCCGCGAACCAGCGCCAGCTCTACCTTCACCTTGCCGTCGCGAAAGTAGAGCGAGAGCGGAACCATCGTGAGCCCCTTTTCCTCGAGTTTCGTGCGGAGCCGCCGGATCTCCGCCTTGTGGAGAAGAAGCCGCCGCGTTCGCATCGGTTCGTGGTTGTCGTAGGAAGCGGGATCGTAGGGGCTGATGTGCAATTGGCGAAGGTAGATCTGCCCCTCGTCGATGGTGGCATAGGCATCGACCAGCTGCGCCTTCGCGGCGCGGAGCGATTTCACCTCGCTCCCGCGAAGTTCGATCCCCGCCTCGCACGTCTCGATCACCGTGTAGTCGTAGCGTGCCTTGCGGTTGGTCGCGATGACCTTCCGCTCGGCCGCATCCTTGTCCTGGGGGGGCGCGCTATGACGCGCCATGGGGCCTCCACGTGCCGTTCGGTTCGACGTCGGGTTGTACCACGCGCGGGCTCCCCGGCGCAACGACCCCCGGTCCCGGCGCAAATCGCTGCGCGGCCGACGCTTGTCCGGTGCGGCCGCCCCGCCGCGGCCGTTGACACCCGGACGCGAGGACACCTATAGTAGTCGGTTCTGAAGCGCTTCTGAAGAAAATGGGTGCGGAAGTGGCGGAATTGGCAGACGCGCTGGGTTCAGGGCCCAGTGGCCGCAAGGTCGTGGGGGTTCAAGTCCCCCCTTCCGCACCA
>JANOOP010000167.1:0-2990 GCA_031421415.1 Candidatus Eiseniibacteriota bacterium | reverse complement strand
ACCGGTCCGACCGGAAGCGGCAAGACGACCACGCTCTACTCCGCGCTATCGAAGATCAACACGCCCGAGGTGAACATCATGACGGCGGAGGACCCGGTCGAGTACAACCTCGACGGCATCAACCAGGTCCTCGTGAACGACGACGTCGGGCTGAGCTTCGCCGCGGCCCTGCGCGCCTTTCTTCGCCAGGACCCGAATATCATCATGGTCGGCGAAATCCGCGACATCGACACCGGGTCGATCGCCGTCAAGGCGGCCCTCACAGGGCATCTCGTGCTTTCCACGCTCCATACGAACGACGCTCCCAGCACCATCAACCGAATGGTGGACATGGGAATCGAGCCGTTCCTGGTGGCTTCTTCCACGAATCTCATCATGGCCCAGCGACTCCTGCGCAAGGTCTGCGTCTCGTGCAAGTCGGACGTCCACCTTCACCCCGAGGTGCTCCGCGAACTGGGGATCACCGACGACGAGGCGCGCGGGTGCGTCTTCAAGGAAGGGAAGGGGTGCGTGGACTGCAACAACACGGGATACAAGGGGCGCCTCGGCGTCTACGAGGTCATGCCGATGACCGCCAAGATTCGGGATCTGGTCCTCGACCGGGCCTCGGTGAGCGCGATCAAGAAGCAGGCCGTGGCGGAAGGAATGTTCACCCTGCGCGCGGACGGCCTCACCAAGCTCAAGAACGGCATCACGACCGCCGAAGAAGTCCTGAAGGAGACGGCCGCCGACCAGTAGTCGGCTTGGGAGGGATCATGGTTTCGCTGCGTCAATTGCTGGATGAAATGGTCAAGCTGCGGGCGTCGGATCTCCATCTGTCCGCGGGAGTTCCGCCGCAGGTGCGGATTGACGGCGCCATCACGCCGATGGCTCACCCGCCGCTGACGCCGCAGATGACGCAGCAGCTGGCCTACAGCGTCCTCAACGAGGAGCAGCGCAAGCGTTTCGAGACGACGAAGGAGCTGGACCTCTCCTTCGGAGTGCCGGGGCTCTCGCGATTCCGCGCGAACGTCTTCCTGCAGCGCGGCGTGACCTCGGTCGCCATCCGGCAGATCCCGTACGAGATCTTCACCTTCGAGCAGCTCGGCCTGCCGAAGGTATTGCGCGACTTCACGCAGAAGCAGAAGGGGCTCCTCCTCGTGACCGGTCCGACCGGTAGCGGGAAGTCGACGACCCTCGCCGCCATGATCGACCTCATCAACAACACCCGGGCCGGCCACATCATCACGGTGGAAGACCCGATCGAATACGTGCATCACCACAAGAAGTGCATCGTGCACCAGCGCGAGATCAACTCCGACACGAACAGCTTCACGAGCGCCCTCAAGTACGTGCTGCGGCAGGACCCGGACGTGATCCTGGTCGGTGAAATGCGAGACCTCGAGACGATCTCCGCCGCGCTCACGATCGCGGAGACGGGGCACCTGGTTCTGGCGACCCTGCACACGAACTCCGCGTACGAGTCGATCAACCGAATCGTGGACGCCTTCCCGGCGGGGCAGCAGCAGCAGATCCTCTCGCAGCTCGCTTTCGTGCTGGAGGGGGTGCTCACGCAGCAGCTGATCCCGCGCGCCAAGGGGCCCGGCCGCGTCATGGTGACGGAGATTCTCGTCTGCACGCCGGCCGTCCGCGCGGTCATCCGGGAGCGCAAGGTCCACCAGATCTACAGCCTCATGCAGGCCGGCACGAAGCACGGCATGCAGACGATGAACCAGGCGCTCTTCCAATCGTACGTCAACAAACACATCTCGCTCGAGGAGGCCCTGGGCCGAAGCCCGGAGTCGAAGGAACTCGAGCAGATGATGGAAAAAGTCGGCATCCAGGCCGCCCAGTTGTAGGCAGCGGAACCGAGGGGGAACTTCGTGCCGGTCTACGTGTGGAAAGGTCGCACCATCTCCGGGGAAATCCAGACCGGGGAGATGGAATCGAATACCCAGGACGAGGCGCTGTCCGCGCTTCGCAAGAAGCGGATCATCATCACATCGGTCCGCGAGAAGCCCAAGGGCTTCAAGATGGCGCTTCCGGGGATGGGCCCGGGCGTGACCACGCGCGACCTTGCGATCTTCACGCGCCAGTTCGCGACGATGATCAACGCGGGGCTTCCGCTCGTCCAGTGCCTCGACATCCTCTCGAAGCAGACCGAGAAGGAGCCGTTCCGCCAGGTCATCGCCGGCGTCATGCGCGAGGTGGAAGCGGGAAACACGCTGGCCGAGTCGCTGGGTAAGAAAGAGAACCGGGGGGTCTTCGACGAGCTCTTCGTGAACATGGTCGAAGCCGGCGAGGCGGGCGGTATTCTCGACGAAATCCTCATGCGCCTGGCCACCTTCATCGAGAAGGCGGAAGCGCTGAAGCGGAAGGTTCAGGGCGCCATGGTCTACCCGGGCGTCGTCATGACCGTGGCCCTCGTGGCCACCTCCTTCATGCTGATCTTCATCATCCCGACGTTCGCCAGGATGTTCACGGGCTTCGGCGCCGAGCTTCCCCTCCCGACGAAGATCGTCATGGGGCTCTCGTCGTTCCTGCGCTCGTACTGGTGGGCGCTCCTGCTGGGCATCGTGGGGATCGGCGTCGGCATCCAGCGCTACTACCTCACCGAACGGGGCCACCTGGAGATCGACCGGCTGCTCCTCAATATTCCGGTGCTGGGCGACGTGCTCCGAAAGGGCGCCGTCGCGCGCTTCACGCGCACGCTGGGGACGCTCATCTCCTCGGGCGTGCCGATTCTGACCGGCCTGGAGATCACGGCCCGCACCGCCGGCAATCGAGTCATCCAGGAGGCGATCATGGCCGCGCGCGCCAGCATCCGCGAAGGTGAGACGATCGCGGCGCCGCTGCGCGAGTCGAAGGTGTTCCCGCCGATGGTGGTGTCGATGATTTCGGTGGGCGAGGAGACGGGCGCTCTCGACGACATGCTGACGCGCATCGCCGACTTCTACGACAGCGAGGTCGACACCGCTGTCGACGCGCTCACGTCGATGATCGAGCCGCTC
>JANOOP010000166.1:0-3976 GCA_031421415.1 Candidatus Eiseniibacteriota bacterium | reverse complement strand
ACCGCCGTGCCGACGGCGACGACCTGGAGCACGAGGACAATGTTGACGAAGTAGAACGCGAGTCCGAAAAGAGCGGGTCGATGGCGCCTCAGCAGAAGGAGCGTGAGCGGTATCCCGACCACGGCCGCGACGAACGCGGCGTAGAATTCGAGCCCCGGACCCTGCCCCTCGATGTTCGGAAAAGGGTAGATCGCCGAGAGGTGCACCGGCGCGACCAGCTTCACGACGTACATCACGAGCCCGTAGGTGGCGGAGAGAATTCTCGTGAACGGATCCCCCTGCCGCTCCAGCGCCCCGCTCGCCACCTGAATGCGAAGGGTGAGGACGCCCGCCGCGATCGAGGCGGCGAACCAGGCGGACTTCTCGAGGAGCAGGCGCGGCGACCAGGCGCGGCGCCGGTACCAGTCGATGGCGAGGAGGGCGACCGGGAAGACGACCGCCGCCGGCTTGGAGGCCAGGGAGCAAAGGAAGGCGAGTCCCGTCGCCGCCCACCACCACCATCGCCGCGCCTCGAGATACCGGAGATAGGCGATCAACCCCGCCAGGTAGAAGAAGGCGTAGAGGACGTCCTTCCGCTCGGAGATCCAGGCGACCGATTCGACGTGCATCGGGTGAATGCCGAAGAAGAGGCTGGTCACCACGGTGGTCCATCGCCGCCCCCCCGTGAGCATCCAGACGAACAGGAACACGAGCGCCGTGTTGGCGAGATGAAGCAGCAGGTTCACGGCGTGATAGGAGGCTGGATGAAGACCGGAGATCCGGTAGTTCGCGGCGAGGGAAAGGATGGTCAGGGGGTGGTAGTTGGCGGCGATCGGCTCGCTGAAGATGACCCCGAGATCGGGCCCTGCCAGGTGGGGGTTCTCGAGGACGTACTGGGTGTCGTCCCAATTGGTGAAATCGTTGTCGAGGCTGGGAACATACGCCGCGAAGGTCGCCGCGAGAATCGCGACGAGGTAGATCCACGCCGCGATCCCCCGCCGTGGCGGGGCCGCGATCGCGGCGGGGCGTCGCGTCGATCGCTTCGTCACGGGAGGCGCTCCGGACGGGTGTGCGGCACCCGGGCGCGGGTCACGTCGCCTCGCGCTCCGCGACTCCGCGCAGGTGCGCCGGAAAGTGAGGGGAGCGGATGAGCCTCGCCCGTGCCGCCGCGAACTCGATCGCGGTTCCGATGCAGCCGAAGCCGTAGCGCACGCTTCGCGCGAAGTTGATCGACGACGCGTCGGCGGCGTAGCGCGTCGGGCAGCTCACCTCGGCGACCGTGTAGCCGGTCCAGATCACCTGCGCCAGCATCTGGTTGTCGAAGACGAAGTCGTCGGAGTTTCGATCCAGCGGCAACTGCTCCAGAATCGACCGCGAGAAGGCCCGGTACCCCGTGTGGTACTCGGAGAGCTTCGCCCCCAGCAGGAGGTTTTCAATCAGCGTGAGGGCGCGGTTGGCGACGTATCTCCAGAGCGGCATCCCGCTCTTCAGGGCGTACCCTCCCAGGATTCGGGAGCCGATGACGCAGGGATAGAGCCCGGAACGGATGAGCGCCACCATGGCGGGGATCAGTTTCGGCGTGTACTGGTAGTCGGGGTGAACCATGATGACGATGTCGGCGTCGGCGGCCAGCGCCGCCTGGTAGCAGGTCTTCTGATTGGCGCCGTACCCGCGATTTCGCTCGTGCCGCAGCAGCTGGACGCCGGGCAGGCTCCGCGCTACCGCCACGGTCTGATCGCGGCTCCGATCGTCGACCACGATCACGTGATCGACCACACCCAGCGACATGACCTCATCGTAGGTTCGGCGAAGGGTTCCTTCGGCATTGTAGGCCGGCATGACGACGACGACTTTCGAGGTGAACGGCACTTCCGGTGGGCCCTTTCTCTCAGACTAAAGGGTACGGTGAGTCGCGGCGCCCGTGGGACGGGCGGGGATCATTGTACCGTTTTGAGGACGGCATCGTGCCGGCTCTTTCCGTCATCCCCGCAAGAGTTCCTGCTCCCAGCGCTCTTTCCCCGCCAGGAGCGGTTTCAGCGCCAGCATGCCGACCGCGCCGACCGCCTTCTCCAGATAGCGAAGTTCCGTCAAGTTCTCGCGAACCTCGGGATCGGGCGGAACCTCGATGCCGGCCGAACGCGCCATGAGCATTCCCTTCGCGCGAAGGGAGAGCTCGAGCTGCACGCGGAGCATGCAGAGCATGTCGGCCACCACCGTCCCCGGGAATCGCGAGCGGAGCTGCGAGAGATAGTGCCCCACGGGCGTTTCCACCACCTCGCCCGAAAGAATCTGTTCCAGCGCCTCGACGTCGCGGTCCATGCCGACACCCAGCCAGTCGCGCGTCGTTCGCTCGCTCCGCGCGAAGACGGCGGAGAGGAGGATCGGCATGGCCGCGGCCAGGAGGCCGGTCGTCACGAGGGGCGGGAGCACGAACAGGTTGAAGAGGACGTGAACCAGCACCGCGATCGCCAGACCGGGCAGGAAGACGCCGAATCCGGCTCCTCCTCGACCGGCGAGACCCTTGCCCAGGATGGCGAAGGCCGCCGTGGCGCCTCCGTGCATCATCGCGGTGCCGAGGCCGCGCACGAGCCAGAGCCCGATCCCCGCGTTTCCCAGCGCCTGCGCGTAGTAGATGTTTTCCAGGAGCGCGAAGCCCGTGCCGATGGCGAAGCCGTGGATGGCGGCGTCGACCAGGAATCCGATCCGGCCCGAGCGGATCAGCCAGACGACCAGGGCCGCCTTGACGATCTCCTCGACGAGCGGTCCCAGGAACCGCGAAAGCGTCTCCGGAGAAACACCCCCGGCCTTCATGAGGGCGACGTTCACCGCCAGACTGGCGAGCGCCGCGAGCACGCCGGCCGCGACGCTCCTGGCCACGTCCAGGTGACGGACCAACTTGAAGGAGTCGAGAAGGATGAGCGCGACCAGGAAGAGCGATACGGGAAGAAGTCCGAGAAGGAGGTGCGCACCGCCGGCGTTCACGCCGAGAGCCTCATAGAATCTTGAGCGAGATCATCGACTCGCGCGTCGGCCGGAATCCGCGCTCGAAGGCGCGGGCGTAGCCGATCGAGAGCGTGAGCGGCTGTTGCGTGAGGAGCTGGAAGCGGATATCGACCTGCGCCCCGAGGTTCGCGAGCTTCCGCCGGGACGCCGTGTCGTCGAGGTTCGTCACGAGGCCGCTCCCGAAGATTCCGAGCCGCGCGTACGTGGCGTAAAACGGGAGCACTCCGACGCGGCGGAAGCGGAGTGCCGGGAGCGACCAGTCGGCGGTCGCCTTGGCGAAGTTGCGTCCGCCGATCTCGTTCAACGCGCGGCCCGGGAAGGCGTCGTAGTCTCGGTAACGCTTCACCTCGCGGTAGTCGACTCCATTGTTGCCGAAACCGCCGAAGAAGAAGTTCGCGAACGGATCGTCGCGCGAGCCGGCGGCCGTCCCCGCGGCCGTGCGGAGCCAGATCGAGGAGTTTCGGATCGGAAGCGGCGTGCCGAGGTCGAGCGTCGCATAGGCCAGCGGGTAGCCCTGCCAGACGGCGCTCCCCTGGAATCCCTGGCGGACGAGCTGCTGAACCCCCGTCAGCCTCCACTTGATTCCCTTCTCTGAGTCGATGGCGCCGATCGAGGAGCGCATGTTCCGGTAGGAGAGCGACACGCTCGACGTGAGAAGCTTGTCGAAGCCCGGCGCGGTCGCCACGTTCTGGTACTCGGGAAGGCGATCGAGGTCCCCGTATCCGGCCACGCCGAGACTCCACTCCATCTCGCGCGGCCGGTCGTGGATGATGCTCGCCGTCCGGGTCACCGCCGCGCCGTATCCCTTCCGGCTCGCCTTGGTCGGCCCGATCAGGTCGTAGAACGAAGCCCCGTTCCACTTCACGCCGGCGTTCCAGCGGGGCCGCTTGTAGTCGAGCGCCAGATGCCACCGCTCGTCCGAGGGGAGCGCGTCGCCCGGCGTCATCGAGGCGGAGAGCGTGAAGCGCTCCAATTGAAGCGGGTCGGAGATCTG
>JANOOP010000165.1:0-2507 GCA_031421415.1 Candidatus Eiseniibacteriota bacterium | reverse complement strand
CCCCTCGTTCTCTATGCGGCGGACGGTCACTCAGTCTGGGCGAATGGGACCGCGCTCTCCCTCTGCGGCGTGAATGGGCACACACGCGCCCCCGAGGGCGGCGTCATCGCCAAGGACGCGCGGGGGGAGCCAACGGGGCATCTGATCGAGGAAGCGGCGAACCTCGTCCGCTCGCGCGTCCCGCGGCTCGACGATCCCGCCGAGGAGTTGCGCGACGCGGTGGCGGAGGCCCGCCGCCTTGGGATCACGTCGGCGCACGACTTCGATGCGGCGGTCCACGGGCGCCGCGCGGCCCAGGACCTCGATCGCGACGGCCGTCTGGCGCTCCGGCTCCTCAAGTCGATTCCGGTGGGGTCGCTCGACGCCGTGGAAGAACTGGGGCTCCGGCACGGCTTCGGCTCGGAGCATCTCCGCGTCGGACCGGTGAAGATGTTCGCAGACGGCACGCTCGGATCGAGCACGGCGCTCCTGGAGGAACCGTACGAGGGGACCTCGAACGTCGGAATCGTGGTGACGCCGCCCGATGAGTTGCGCGAGAAAACGATTCGCGCGGCGAAGGCGGGGCTTGCCGTGGCAATTCACGCCATCGGCGACCGCGCGGTCCGCCACGCGCTCGACGCCTTCGAGGCAGCGCTCTCCGAGGGGCTTCGCTTCCCGGCGCCGCCGCGCGTAGAGCACGTGCAACTGGCGCGGGAGGTCGATTTCGCGCGCTTCCACCGGCTCGGCGCCGTCGCGTCGGTGCAGCCGATCCATCTCCTGACCGACCGAGACCTGGCCGCTCGGATCTGGGGCAACCGCACGGGACGCTCGTACGCCTGGAAGAGCCTCCTTCGGGCCAAGGCAACCCTCTATTTCGGATCGGACGCGCCGTTCGACCGGCCCGGACCGCTCCTGACGCTCCAGGCGGCGGTCCTGAGACGCGATCCCGCGCGGCACCCCGAGCCCTGTCACGCCGAGCAGTGCCTGCGGCTCGCCGAGGCGCTCCGGGCCCACGTGGAAGCGCCGCATGCGGCGGCCGGCTGGACGAAGCGCCTGGGCCGCCTGGAACCGGGCTGGGGCGCCGACCTGGTCGCTTTGAGCCACGATCTTCGCTCGATCCCGCCGGAGGAGTGGCACCGCGTCCGGGTGGCCGGATCGTGGGTGGCCGGATCGAGCCACGTCCCGAAATAAGTGTAAAAAGTACGTAGCGATTGCTGTCGTATCGCTCCATGCATTGGTATAATTACGAGGCGTCCCCTCCTGTGTCGTCTCGTCGGGCGGACTCATCCGAGGACCCGCTCTGCATGAAGAAGACTAGACTGCTTCTCGCGCTCGCATCGGTCGCGTTCCTCGCGGCTCCGACGTCGTCGTCGGCGCAGTACTATGCCTTCGGCAAGAACAAGGTTCAGTACGACACGTTCCATTGGCTGTCGCTGAAGGGCGAGCACGTCGAAGTTTTCTATTATCCCGAGGAAGAGCCCCTCGCCCGCGCCGCCATCGTCCTGGCGGAAGAGTCGTACGCGGACCTCGCGAAGAAATTTCAGCACGAGGTGCCGCGCAGCATTCCGCTGATCGTCTATTCCACGCACCACCACTTCGAACAGAACAACGTGAGCCCCTTTCATGTGCCCGAGGGGGTGCAGGGCTTCACGGAGTTCATGAAGGGGCGCGTGGTCCTCCCGTACACCGGGACGTACGGCGAATTCCGCCACGTGATCCATCACGAGTTGGTCCACGTCTTCCAGCTCTCCGTCCTGGAAGAGGTCTACAAGAAGAACCGCCGCAGCACCTACGTCGTGCCGCCGCTCTGGTTCTCCGAGGGGCTGGCCGAGTACTGGTCGAACGAGTGGGACGCGCAGGGGGAGATGGTCGTGGCTGACCAGGTCCTCGAAGGGGATGTCCCTGCGATCAGCGAACTGTGGCGCTACAACGGCACCTTCACGCTCTACAAGCTGGGGCAGTCGCTCTGCGAGCACATCGGCAAGACCTACGGCGACGACGCGCTTCGCCGCCTCTACACCGAAATCTACAAGGACGATCGCTTCGAGCGCCTCCTGCAGCGCGTGACGGGGACCTCCTCGCGGCGTATCTCGGAGGACTGGCACTACGCGCTCAAGCGACGCTACTTCCCGAACGTGAAGGACCGCGTCGGCCTCACGCTGGCGGCCGAGGAGCGGGCCATGTCGCAAGGTGTGAACCTCAAACCGGTGGCCGTCCCCGACAGCACGCTCTTCGGTGGGCACCGCTATCTCTTCGTCTCGGCGCGGAGCGGCTACACGAACATCTACAGCGCCTCCTACCAGGGGCGCGAGCGCGACGTGAAGTCGATCGTGCGCGGACAGCGGAACGCCCAGTTCGAGTCGTTCCACCCCTTCCAGAGCCGGATCGGCGTCTCCAAGACGGGGCAGCTCGCCTTCGTCTCCAAGTGGGCCGGTCGCGACGCGCTCTTCCTGATGGACCTCGCCACGAAGAAGATCATGTTGCGGCAGCACATCGACGGTCTCATCGCGCTCGCGTCGCCGGCGTGG
>JANOOP010000164.1:0-3888 GCA_031421415.1 Candidatus Eiseniibacteriota bacterium | reverse complement strand
CCCGCGACGCGCAACTCGTCGAAGTAGGTCGGGAAGACGGCGGTCGTGAGGAGAAACGAGCCCACGAAGATGATGGCGCCGGCGATCAGCGAGATCGCGATTCCGTTCAGCACCTGCTTCGCGTAGGGCGCCTCCGCGGCGGTCTGTTTCAGCGCCATCACGATGACCGTGATCTGGATCGGGATCACGAGAAAGAAAACCGCCATCAGCGCCGGATCCTTGTGCCACCCGGCGGCGATGACCACGACGCTCCAGATCTCGACGAGAATTCCGAGGATGATGCCGGCTTTGATGGCGGTCCGCATGGTCCCCCCTGGGTTGACGCCTCCACTCCAGTTTCTCCTTACTCCCCGAATTACCCCTTGGGCGCGGGCGAGGATGAAGTAGGTGATGGTTGTTCCAGTAGATGCCGAGGAAGACGAAACTCAAGACGTCAGGGCCTGATGGAGTCGGCGAGCGCCGTCAGGTGCTGGATCCGCCACACGCGGTCCTTTCCCTGCTCCGCGAACAAGGCGAAGCGCCCGTACCTCGTCTTCGCGGCCCCCGCCTCGGCGAAATCCTCCTCGAACGCGCCGCTCTGAAACGCGAACGAGCCCGCGACGTTCAAGTCCCGCATGTCGATTCGAAGCGCCGTGGCATCGACTCCGGAGTAGAGGGTGCCGAGGCACTCCTCGATCGCGGCGCGCCCGCGCTTCGACGGCACCCCCGGGAGGGACAGCGTCGCCTCGTCGGCGAAGAGCAGCCCGAATCCGCCGGCGTCGTGGGCGTCTGAAGCGAAGGCGTAGCGCGTCCAGAGCGTGTCGAGAGAGGCTTTCACCTCCAGCATCCGCACGGGGGAGGTGCTTGTCTGCGTCGTGCAGGCCGGCACGAGCGTGAGCGCGAGAAGAAAGAGGATTACGGCAAGAGGGCGCATGATCGGTTCCTCGTTCGGTTTCAGTGTGGCGCAGTCTCGCCGGAGTCTGGTACCCGTTCCGGCCATGCGTCGAGCAATCAGGAGAGCACCACCGCCATCGCGAGCCCATCCCATCCCTTCGCGCCGACCGTCTGGATCGCCGTGGCGCTCACACGCGGCTCCGCGGCCATCATCTCGAGAACGCGCCGGGTTCCCTGGACCGCGGCATCGGCACTCCCTGCATCGACCACGGAACCCTCGCGCACGACATTATCCACGAGGATCAGGCTGCCGGGGCGGGTGAGCTTGAGGGCCCAGGCGAAATAGTCGGGGTTGCTCTGCTTGTCAGCGTCGATGAAGACCAGGTCGAAGGGGCCGAGGCCCTCCGCGGCGATTTGGGGCAAGGTGTCGATGGCGCGGCCCAGGCGCACATCCACTCGATCGGCGAGTCCGGCGCCGGCGATGTTGGCGCGGGCGACGTCGGCGTGCTTCGCGTCGAACTCCAGGGTGACGAGGCGGCCGCCGGCCGGGAGCGCCCGCGCGAGCCAGATGGCGCTGTAGCCGCCAAGGGTTCCCACTTCCAGGATGGCGCGCGCATGCTGCAGCCGCGCCAGCATGTGAAGCAGTTTCCCCTGCGTCGCCGAGACCTGGATCTCGGGGAGCCCCGCGGCCATGCTCGCCGCGAGGGCAGCCTGGAGCGCCGGGTCGTGGGCCGCGAAGAGGTTGGAGAGGTAGTGGTCGACGTCAGCGTGGGTGGCGGCGGTCATGGGTCCTCGATGGCATGGTGTGGGCGAATGTTTCGTGATCGCCCGAGACTACCGGGCGGGCTCGAACAACTCGATCGGGTTGCCCGACGGATCCTCGCAGAGCACTTGGCGTCCGCCAGGTCCCTTGATCGGATCCGAACGGAAGCGGCCCCCCTTCGCCTTCAGGTCGTTCATGGCGGCGTCGATATCCGCGACCTCCACGACGAACCGATTCCATCCACCGGGCGCCGGTTGCGATCCGTCGGGCAGCGGCTTCGACGCGGAGGTGCCGGGGCCGCTGATCCAGAGGTCGAGATCGCCCCGCCTCACGATCGCGAAGGGCGGACCCCAGCGGTCGGCGAGCTCGAACCCCAGAACGGCGTAGAACGCGATCGCCGCGTCGACGTCGGTGACCAGGTAGCGAACGATTGCCATCGATCCTCCGTGCGGCTCGTTCAGACATCGATCGAGAATCCCACCAGGTCGGTTCGCAGCTTCCCGCCCATCTTCTCCCAGAAACGTCTCGCCCCCTCGTTGCCCTCCTGGACCAGGGCCAGGCAGCGCTCGATCCCCGCGGCCTTCAGTCCGGCGAGGCAGCGGCGCACGAGATCCTTGGCGAGGCCCTGGTTTCGGTAGTCGGGCCCCACGGCCAGGCGATAGATGTAGCCGCGCCGGCCATCGTGACCGCAAAGAACCGAGGCCACGATCGCGCCCATGTCCACCGCGACCAGCGAGAGCCCGGGGTTTCTGTCCAGGAAGTGAACCACCGATTCCCGCTTATCGCCCGGGCCTACTCCCAGCCCCTCCGTCGAAGCCCAGAGACGACGGACTTCCTCGAAATCGGCCGCCTGAAACGTACGAATCTTCATAGGAACCTCCTTTTCAGATCGTCGGGCTCCCAGGGCGCCGAGGCGCCGCCGGATCCGACACGACCTTCCCGCCTCGCACCGTCGCGCCCAGGACCAGCCCCGCGCTGATCAGCACGACATTCTTGATGATGTATTGCCCCTCGAGCGTCGGCGCGTAGGGGATGCGTGTGAAGACATCGCCGGGGAAGAAGACGATCGGCGTCATCGTGCCGACCATCTGCAAGAGGAGAAGGAGAAGTGTCGCGCGCATGAAGAGCCCGAAGATGAGGCCCACCCCCACGACGCACTCCCACGTCGCCAGGAGCAGAATCGACACGTCGGGGGGGACCGCGCCGAACGTGAGGACGTGAATCGTTCGTGTCGCCAGCTCTTGAGCGGGGCTCATGCCGGGGAAGAACTTCAAGACCCCGAACCAGAGAAAGACGATACCGAGGCTGACCCGCAGGAGCGGAACGCCGACACGCGCCATGACGCTCGTGACGTGCGCGTCGAGCGGTTCGAACCAGTTCGGCTTCTTGGTCACGTCACGTTCCTTTCGATCGGTTGCGCCCCGCGCGCGGCGGGGCCGACGGGTCCGGCTTGTAGCTGCGGATCGAGCGGCGGCCGCGCCAGAGGAGGACCACCGGCAGCGCGAACGCCATGCTTCCCACGAGCGAGAGGAAGAGAAACCACGTCCACGAGAGCCGGCCGACTCCCCACTTGCCGAGGAGATAGGCGAGCGCGCCGAGCATCAGGAGCGCCTCCACGAGGAACGCGAGCGAGATGGGATTGGTGAGGGCTGCCTTCAGGCTGCCCGGCTGAGCGAACAACCCGTAGAAGAAGGCGCCGTTGACCGCGGCGAAGCCGAAGACGGCCAGCGTGATGAGCCAGAATCGTTCGGTGGGGGAGTATTCGGTATGGGACATCGGGCTCTCCTCTTGGCGATGGCACCGGTGGCGTGTTCCCGTAGAGTCCGCTCCGGGCCTTCCCAACCCACTCCGGTGCGGAACCGATGGTCTGTCTCAGCATCAGATTCAGCTGCGCGGCGTGGTGTTGGACGTGGCGCATGTTGTAGAGATGGAGCTCCATCACGGACGTGTCGCGACGCTCGAAGCGAGAGGGGCGCGGCCGCTTTTCACCTCGATCGCCACGAGCCTGCGGTCCGCATGCACCACGAAGTCCACCTCTCGGTTGCCCTCGCGCCAGCCGAACGCCACCTGCACCTGCGGCAGCAGATCCTTGTCGAGGAACTGCGTCACCTCGGCGCTCTTGGCGTGCATGACGCGGTAGAGGCCGAAGTCCAGGTTGGGCTGGTCGAGCTGGAGCAGCTCCCTCAGTAGCGTTTTCAGCTTCTCGTATTTCTGGTTCATGGGGTATCCGTCGAGAAGTAGCGGCGCTTGGG
>JANOOP010000163.1:0-4570 GCA_031421415.1 Candidatus Eiseniibacteriota bacterium | reverse complement strand
CGCGCGGCTCGAACCGCGCGCCTCGGACGTGGCGCGGAATCTCTCGATAGCCGAGGCCCGCGTGGCGCTCTCGCGCGGAGAGATCGCGGAGCGCGCGGGGGCGGCGGGCGGCGGCGGCACCGGGGCGCTCCTCTCCTCGGGCGAGGGGTGGCTCCTCGCGGCGCTCCTGGTGGCGCTCGGCGCGATGGGCATGGCGTGGCGCTGGCTGCGTGCGGGCGCGATCGGCGGGCGGTCGAATGTAGAGCCGCGCGCGCATCGCGTGGCGCGCCGCGCGCTCGATGGCGTGGGGGCGGCCGGGCTCCTCGCGGCGCTCCTGTTGGCGGCGGCCGCGTTGAACGATCGCTACGTTCCGGAAGCGGTGGTGTTGGACGCGGCGCTCCCGCTCACGGCCGCCTCGGGGCAGGCGCTCCCCGATGCGCCGGCACTCGTGGCGGGGGAGCGGATTCGCTTGGCGGGCGAACGAGAAGGGCTCGTCGAGATCCGTCTCGGTGGCACGTCGGTCGGCTGGGGCCGCCTCTCGGGCGTGTGGCGAGTGCGCGACGCGGCACGCTATACTCCCTCTTCGTCGAGGGATCGTGGAATGCGCAGGGAGGGATCGGATGGCTGAGGCGGCGGCGGCATTGATCACGGGAGGCACGGGCGCGCTCGGCTCGGTCGTGGCGCGGGCGTTCCTGGCGGCGGGGTACCCGGTCGCCGTGACCTACCGCGAGGCGAGCGAGTGGGAGTCGCTGGCGGCGTCCGAGCCGGCGGCGCTCTCCGGCGCGCGGCTTCTTGGATATCGGACCGACGTCACCGACGAGGATTCCGTGCGTCAGACGTCGTCGTCGGCCGTCGCGGCCTTCGGGAGGCTCGACGTCCTCGTGCACGTGGCGGGGGGCTACGCCGGCGGGATGCCGGTCGAAGCGGTCGAAGCGCGAACGGTTCGCTCGATGATCGAGACGAATCTCATCTCCGCCTTCTGGGCCGCAAAGCACGTCATCCCGCACGCGAAGCGGCACGGTCGCGGCCGACTTCTCTTCATCTCCTCGCGAGGAGCGATCGAGACGTATCCGGGTGCGGCGGCGTACGCCGCGGCCAAGATGGGGCTACACGCGCTCGTGGAGACCCTGGCCAAGGAACTGAGGCACGAGGGAGTCACTGCCAACGCGGTCCTCCCGAGCGTCATCGACACGGCAGCGAATCGATCGGCGATGCCCGACGGCGAGGTCGACCACTGGGTCAAGCCCGATGCAATCGCCTCGCTCCTCCTTTTCCTCGCTTCCGAGGCCGCCGCGGCGATCTCGGGAGCGCTCGTTCCGATCTATGGGAGGGCCTGATGAGCCACGCCCGTCCGAAGTACACCAAGGGAGCGCCCATCGCGCCGGAGCCGCTGAAGCCCGGCGCCACCGTGGAGCAACTCGTCGACAACACCTTTCTCGCCTACAACGGAGCGCGTCTCCGCGAGGCGTGCCGCCTCTTCGTCGAACGGATGCTCGAACCCGACGTCACGGTGGGACTCACGCTGAGCGGCGCGCTGACGCCCGCGGGGCTGGGACGCTCCTGCCTCATCCCGCTCCTCAAGTCGGGGTTCGTCGACTGGATGATCTCGACAGGCGCGAATCTCTACCACGACACGCATTTTGGAATTGGCCTCACCATGCACCAGGGGCAGGCGAACGCCGACGACATTGCGCTCCGGGAGCAGGGGATCGTGCGGATCTTCGACATCTTCTTCGACTACGAGGTTCTTCTCTCCACGGACGCGTTCTTCCGCGAGGTGATGCGCCTGCCGGAGTTCCGACAGCCGATGAGCACGGCCGAGTTCCACTATCGCGCCGGCCGCTACGTGGCGGAGCGGGAGAAGGCGCTCGGGCAGGTGGAGACGTCGCTCCTGGCCGCCGCGCACGAACTCGACGTGCCGATCTACACGTCGTCGCCCGGCGATTCGTCCATCGGGATGAACGCGGCCGCGCTCCAGCTGGAGGGCGAGGCGATCCACTGGGACGTCTTCAAGGACGTGAACGAGACGGCCTCCATCGTCTACGACGCGAAGAAGAAGGGCGGAAAGAGCGCCATCCTCATCCTGGGCGGCGGTTCGCCGAAGAACTTCGCGCTCCAGACCGAGCCGCAGATCCAGGAGGTGCTGGGCCTGGACGAGGCGGGGCACGACTACTTCCTCCAGGTGACCGACGCGCGCGCCGACACGGGTGGGCTCTCGGGCGCCACGCCGGGGGAGGCCGTGTCGTGGGGGAAGATCGATCCCGATCGCCTGCCCGACGCCGTCGTCGCCTACGTCGACAGCACCATCGCGCTTCCCATCCTCACCGCGTACGCGCTGAGCAAGCGGCCGGCGCGGCCGCTGAAGCGGCTCTACGCGAAGCGGGAGGCGCTGCTCGCGGGGCTGAAGGCGGCGCACGCGGAGGCGCGCGCGGCGGGAACCCGGTGATGAAACGCTTCCGGGAGCCCGGGACATCGCGCGCGGGTGAGTCCCCGCTCCCGCTTCCGGTGCTCCTCTCGCTTCTCGCGCTTCTCGCGGGAAGCTCCGCGGAGGCGGGCCCCGGCAGCTCGTCGCGTCTCTGCGGAGCGTGCCATGGGCCGCTCCGGACGCAGTGGGCCGGATCGGCGCACGCGTCGTCGTGGACGAATCCGGTCTTCCAGGCCTTTCTGGCGGACGCGCGCAAGAAGTTGGGGAGCGAAATCCAGGCCGACTGTCTGCCGTGCCACGCGCCGCTGGCGCACGTGTCGGGAGACCGGAAGGTGACCGACCCCGTAGCGCAGGAGGGAGTCGGCTGCAATTTCTGCCACAACGTGAGCGCCGTCGATCCCTCCACCAAGCCCGGCTCGTACACCTACGATTCGTCGAATCCGAATCTCATGCGCGGTCCCTATCGAGACGCCGACCCCCTGGGCGCGCACGAGGCGATCTACAGCGAGATCCACACGCAATCCGAGTTCTGCGCGTCGTGCCATTCGGCGTCGCATCCCCGGAGCGGCCTCCTGATCGAGGGGACCTATCTCTCGTGGAAGCGCTGGAGCGGAGCGGAGGACGGCATGACCTGCCAGGAGTGCCACATGCCGCCGGCGCCGGGAAAGGCCGCCACCGTGGCGAAGAGGACG
This sequence comes from Candidatus Eiseniibacteriota bacterium, assembly GCA_031421415.1. Classification (GTDB taxonomy): domain Bacteria; phylum Eisenbacteria; class RBG-16-71-46; order SZUA-252; family SZUA-252; genus SZUA-252. The sequence goes on along the minus strand of JANOOP010000163.1, from coordinate 1,474 downwards.
CGCCCCGCGGTGAACGCGCACACCTTTGTCGGCCCGCGCTCCACGCCCGCCTGGCTCTCCGACGCGGCGACGCTGAAGGGTTCCGTGTCGGCCGGACGTCTCCGCCTGGAGGTGGAGAACGCGAAGGCGGGACACTCACTTCCCGGAGGAGGGAATTCGATGCGGACGATCACGCTCGACGTCGTCTTCTCGAACGCCGCGGGCGCCGAGGTACAGCGGCTGCAGGCCGAGCGGTTCGGGACCGAATTCGCCGACGCGGATGGAATGTTCCCCGTGCCGAAGTGGATCGGACACTCGGTGGCCCGCGCCACGGAAATCGGCCCCGACAGCTCGAGAGTGGTCCTCTGCGATGTTCCGCCGGGAGCCTCCCGTGCGGTAGCGGTCCTGACGTATCACGCGATCCACCCCGCCTATCGAGCGATGCTCGTGAAGCGCGGGGTGGACCTTTCCGGTCGCGCGCCGATTGTCCTGGCGCGGACCACGGTGGTTCTCCCATGAACGCCTCGACGACCGATCGCCCGATCCCTCTTCTCGACCTCGCCGCGCTCCATCGCCCGCTGGCGGACGAACTCCGGCAGGCCTTCGACCGCGTGCTCACCTCGGGCCAGTTCATCCTCGGCGCCGAGCACGACGCCTTCGAACGCGAACTGGCCGCCGCCTGCGGCACGAAGCACGCTGTGGGCGTCTCCTCGGGCACGTCGGCGATCTCGGTCGGCCTGCAGGCGCTGGGCGTCGGTCAGGGAGATGAAGTCGTCGTTCCGGCCTTCACCTACTTCGCGACCGCGAGCGCGGTCATCCACTCCGGCGCGCGGCCGGTCTTCGCCGACGTGGAACCGGTCCGGTTCGGAATCGATCCGGAGCGGCTGGAGGCGGCCATCACGCCGAAGACGAAGGCGGTCGTTCCGGTTCACCTCTACGGCCTCGCGTGCGATCTGGCGCCGGTCGTGGAGGTGGCCGCGCGGCGCGGACTCGCGGTGCTGGAGGACGCGGCGCAGGCGATCGGCGCCACCGATCGCGGCCGCCCCGTCGGAGCGACGACCGCGGGGGCGACGCTCTCGTTCTTCCCGACGAAGAATCTCGGCGCGCTGGGAGACGCCGGAGCGCTTCTGACCGATCGCGACGACGTCGCCGCACGGATGAAGCTCCTGCGCGTCCACGGCGACGCGGGCGACTACCGCCACACGGCCTTCGGCACGAACGCGCGCCTCGACGGACTGCAGGCGGCGCTTCTCCGCGTAAAGCTGCGCCATCTCCCCGCGTGGGCGGAGGCGCGGCGCCGAAACGCGGCGCTCTACCGCGAGGCGCTGGCGGGAAGCGACGTGACGCTGCCGGTCGAGCCGGCGGGCGCGCTCCAGGAGATCCGCTAGAACGATCCCGCGTACAACGCTCTGGCCGCCGAGTCGCCGGACACGGGGTCGACGAAGGAGTCCTGGGAAGTGCGGAAGAGCAAACGACTGAACTCCCTTCACGTCCT
>JANOOP010000162.1:0-2332 GCA_031421415.1 Candidatus Eiseniibacteriota bacterium | reverse complement strand
CCAACACCTTCTCCGTGGCCGGTTCCAGTTCCAATGCCGCCTTTATGTACTCGATTCCCTTGGCGGTGTCCTCGCGGGTAAGGCGATCGATGAAGTGCCGCGCCTGGAGGTAGATTCGGTGCGCCTCCGGACTCTGGGCACGGCCCTTGGCGGCCTTCGCGACATCGGCCTTCACTTCACCGCTCGCCCTCGAGTCCGCGATCTCGCCCAAGAGCGTCGTCCTCAGCTCCTTCACCACCGACTGGGCAATGTCGTCCTGAACGGCAAAGATGTCGTCGAGCGTCCGGTCGTAGGTTTCAGACCAAAGGTGATAACCATCGGAAACCTTCACGAGCTGCACCGAGATGCGGACCCGGTTCCCGGACTTACGAACGCTGCCGTCGAGGAGCGTCTCCACGTTCAACTTGTGTCCGATATTCGCCAAGCTCTCGTTCCTTGCCTTGAACTGGAAGGCCGAGGTGCGCGCCGCGACTCTCAGCCCGCGGATCTTCGCGAGCATGTTGAGGAGCTCGTCGGCGAGGCCGTCGGAGAAGTACTCGTCGCCCTCGTCGCGACTCCGGTTCACGAAGGGGAGAACGGCGATGGAGGCGACGGTGGGGGCGCCTGGTTTGGACGCCAGCCCGCGCTCCAGGCCATGCTTCACCCGGCGCAAATCGTTGCAGACATCCAGCGCGGACTGGTAGCGCGTGCGAGGATCCTTCCGAAGACACCGGTCGATGATGCGATCCATGTCGCCGGGGAGATCGGGCCTAAGGGACGTCGGCAGTGCCGGTGTGTCTCGGAGGATCGCCGAGCTGATGTCGGCGGAGGTCGGTCCTTTGAAGGGGCGCCGCCCCGTGGTCAATTCGTAGAGGATGACTCCGAGCGCGAAGAGATCGGTCCTGGCGTCGACCACTTCGCCGCGAACCTGCTCCGGCGCCATGTAAGGCACCGTGCCGAGAACCTGGCCCGCGCGTGACACCGACGAATCCAGCAATCCCGCCTTGGTCGCTTCCTCGGATGCTTCGGGTACTTCGTCTCTGCCAGGCGTCTTCGCCAAACCGAAGTCGAGGATCTTAACGCGCCCTTCGCGTGTCACCATCACGTTGCCGGGCTTCAGGTCGCGATGAACGACGTTCCGCTCATGCGCCGCGACCAGGGCGTCGGCCAGGGGAATCGAGAGTTCGAGGACCCGCGATAGGGGGAGGCCGCCGGGAGTGATGAGGTTGTCGAGCCCATGCCCCTCGACCAACTCCATCGTAAGGAAGCGTACACCGTCTTCGTCTTCGATGGAGAAGAGCGTGACGATACTCGGGTGATTGAGCCCGGCGACGGTACGCGCCTCGCGCTCGAACCGAGCCAGTCGCTCGGCTGAGGCGGCCAGCGCTTCGGGGAGCACCTTGACCGCCACCTCGCGGCCGAGGCGCGTGTCCCGGGCACGATAAACCTCCCCCATACCTCCGGCTCCGAGGGGCGCGAGGATTTCATAGGTTCCGAGCCGCGTACCGAGGGCCAGCGCCATGAGGGGGAGTCTAGGCGCTAGGGGGTTCTCCTGCCAGCACTCAGAGCGGGGGCCCTTCGTTGGGTCCGTCGCGATTTACGGTTGACGACGGGGTATCGCGAGAGCAGCGTAGCCTTGGACGTTGATCGGGAGAGCGGGACTCCCTTCACCCAGGAGGCAGTCATGGCCAACCGTGTTCGGAAAGTGAACTACTGCCACGTCACCGTTCCTCACCGCGCAGGGCAGGGAGTGCGCGTCTTGAAGGCGCTCGCGGATGCGAAGATCGATCTCGGCGCCATGGTGGGATTCCCCTTGCGCGGGGGGAAGGCCCAACTCGATTTCGTCGCGGACGGCATCGGCCCGATTCGACGACTCGCGGCCCGAAACGGTTGGAAGGTCAGCCGGAGCAAGCGTGCTTTTCTCCTCCAGGGAGCCAATAAACCGGGCGCCGTTCACCGGCAGCTGAAGCGCCTCGCCGACGCACGCGTGAGCGTGACCGCTTCAGCGGGCGTCGCGGTGGGAGCGGGGCGTTACGGAATGATTCTCTGGGTCAAGCCGGGCGATTACGCGAAGGCCGCTCGGGCGTTGAAAGCGCGGTAGCCGTTAGAAGCGCGCCCCTCAACTTCCCAGCTGCTTCAACATCTCCTCATTGGTGGGCCAGCGCTCCTGCGCCTTCAGGAGATCAAGGATCGCCTGCTGCGGGGGGACGCTTAACACGCGCCGGCGCAGCGCGTTGATCGTCTGCATCTCGGCCGCGGGGTAGAGGAGCTCGTCGCGGCGCGTGCCGGACTTCGTGAGATTGATCGCGGGGAAGACCCGCTTCTCCGCCAGGGCGCGGTCGAGCACGATCTC
>JANOOP010000161.1:0-7031 GCA_031421415.1 Candidatus Eiseniibacteriota bacterium | reverse complement strand
AGTCGTCCGCGGGGGGCGCGCGCATCGAGGAACTCCTGCACGACTGTCGCGTCGAGCAGGCTGACCGCGCCGGTTCCTAGGAAGCGGCGCCACCCGATCTCGCCGGACCCGGCGACACCGAACCGGAGCCCGAAACGGACCCCGAACCGGAGCCCGACTCCACCCCGACCAGCGAGGCATGATGCCGTTCGAGCGGTTCCGCGCGTTTTTCGACGCCCATACCGATTTCGCGATCTTCTCCCACGTCGATCCGGACGGCGACGCCATCGGCTCCTCGCTCGGTCTGGCGTGGGCGCTGCGCGAGATGGGTCGCGGCGCCGTGGTCATCAACGAGTCGCCGCTGCCGGCCACTCTCGCCTTCCTTCCCGGCGCGGAGACGGTGCGCCGGCCCGACGCGTTCCGGAGTCCCTTCGACGCTGTCGTCGTGCTCGACTGCTCCTCGCTGGAGCGGATCGGTCCGAACGCCGCGAGCCTCGTCGCCCCCGGAGCGGCGATCGCGTGCGTCGACCACCACGTGGGGAACGCCTCCTTCGGCGAGCCGCGGCTGGTCGTTCCGGAAGCGAGCGCCACCGCGGAGCTGATCCACGACCTCCTCGACGCCTGCCAGGTGCCGCTGACGCCCGAGACGGCGCAGTGCCTCTACACGGGGCTCGCCTCCGACACGGGAGCGTTCCGCTACCAGAACACGACGCCGAAGGCGCTTCGCCTCGCGGCGCGCCTGGTCGACCACGGGGCCAAGCCGTCGCTGGTGGCCGACTGGCTCTACTCGAAGAAGAGCGCCGGCAGCCTCCGCATCCTGGGACTCGCGCTCGCGTCGCTCGAGTCGCGCGCGAACGGGCAGGTGAGCGCGCTCACGATCTCGCGCGGGATGTTCGACCGGGCCGAGGCCTCGAGCGAGGACGCCGACGGTATCGTCCAGTACGCGAAGTCGCTGACCGGCGCGCGCGTCGGCGTCCTTTTCCAGGAGTTCGCGCCGGGGCAGGTCCGCCTCAGCCTGCGGAGCGACGGGACGGTGGACGTGAACGAAGTTGCCGGACAATTCGGGGGCGGCGGTCATCGCGTGGCGGCGGGCGCGCGCCTGGAGGGGGAACTCTCGGCCGTGCGCGAAACCGTGCTCGGCGCCCTGGAGCATGCCGTGAATGGTGGATCGCCTGCATCTCGTCGATAAGCCCGAGGGGTGGACTTCCCACGACGTGGTGGCCCGCCTGCGCCACATCCTCGGCGAGCGCCGCGTGGGGCATGCCGGCACGCTCGATCCTTTCGCGACGGGGCTCCTGGTCGCCGCGGAGGGGCGCGCCACGTCGCTTCTGGGCGCGCTGGGGCTCTTGCCGAAGCGCTACCTCGCCACCCTCCGGCTGGGCGTCGCCACCGACACGCAGGACCGCACCGGCGTTCCGATCCGCACCGAGCCGGACTCGGCGCTTCCGACCGCGGCGGCCTTCGACGCGGCGCTGGCGCGCTTTCGCGGCCGCCTGGAACAGCAGCCGCCGCTCTACTCGGCGGTGAAGATCGCGGGAGAGCGACTCTACAAGGCGGCGCGCCGGGGCGAAGAGGTGGAGCGGCCGGCGCGGCCGGTCCACGTCTACGCCCTCGAACGGATCGTGCCCCAGCCGGGCTCCGAACCGGGCTCCACGCCGGCGGTGGCGGCGCCGGCGCCAGGCGACATCCTGAGCGAGGCGACACTCGATCTCACCGTGAGCCGCGGCACCTACGTCCGCACGCTGGCGCACGACCTGGGGGCCGCGCTCGGATGCGGCGCCCACCTGACGGCGCTCCGTCGCCTGAGCATCGGACCCTTCGACGTCGCGCGGGCCGGACGCGTGGAGCGCGACAGCGGGTGGGACGCCGCGTCGTTCCGCGACCGCTCGATCCGTCCGGAGGAGGCGCTCTCCTTCCTGCCGCGCGTGCGGCTCACGGAGGAGGAGGCGTCGCGGCTGCGATTCGGCGCCGCGCCGGTCGTGTCGGACGATCGCGTCGATCGCCCCGACGCGGGGTATCCGCTTCCCCCCGGCGCGACGGGGTGGCCGATCGCGCTCCTCGACCCGGCGGGCGCCCTGCTCGGGATGGCGCAGCCTTGGGAAGAGCAGTTGGCCGGCGCGCCGCTTCGGCTCCAGCGCGTCCTGGTCGAGAACTAGAGCGGACGAGAACGAGGCCTGGGTCACGACATGGCGCCGACGAACCGTCCCATCGCGCTCACGATCGGTGTCTTCGACGGTCTTCACCGGGGACATCAAGCGATCGTGCGCGCCGCGGTCGAAGCCGCGCGGGCTCGCGCTGGCGCGGCGTGGGTCGCGACGTTCGACCCGCACCCCGACGCGGTGGTGCGCGGAGTGGAGGAGCGGCCCTGGATCACGCCGCCCGAGGAGCGTGCCGCGCTCCTTCACGCCATGGGCGTGGACCGGGTGGAGGTGATTCGCTTCGATCGTTCGGTGAGCATGCTGCTCCCCGAGGAGTTCCTCGATCGCATCCTGGGCGTGAACGCGCCGCTGGTGGCGCTGGTTGTGGGGCCCGATTTCAAGATGGGGCGCGGACGGTTGGGCGACCGCGCTTATCTGGATGCGCTGGGGCAGCGGCGCGGCTTCGAGACGATCGAGGTCCCGTTCCTGCCCGCCGCGGAGGTCGCGCCCTCGGCGGGGACGTCCGCCGAGAAGCTCTCCAGCACCTCGCTCCGCCGCGCGATCGAGTCTGGGCGGATGGAGGAGGCGGAGGCGATGATGGGGCGGCCCTACGCGCTCGAGGGGACCGTCGGCTCGGGAGCGGGGAGGGGGACCGAACTCGGCTTCCCGACCGCGAATCTCGAGATTCATCCCAAGAAGCTCTTGCCGCCAGCAGGTATCTATCTGTCAGATAACGAGATGGATGGTGGTCCGGCCCGCGGGTTGACGTACGTGGGAAGCGCCCCGACCTTCGGCGACGGGCCGACCCGCGCCGAGGTCTTCCTGGTCGACTTCCAGGGAAACCTCCGGGGGCGGACGCTGAAAACGCTGCTCCGATCGAGGCTACGTGCCGATAAAGTCTTCGGGTCGCCGCTGGAACTCGTTGAGGCGATGAACGAAGACGTCGCAAGGGCCCGCGAGATTTGGGCCCGCCAGGATGCCGGGAAGTGAAGGCGCGAAGGACCGCTCCTTCACCCCGCCGTGAAGTAACGCTTGCAACTCTCATTCCATTTGCTACATTCCCTGCTCTAGAAATGAAAGAGGGAATGTCAAGGAGGTGGCACCGGTGCCGTTGACCCCAGATCAGAAGCGCGTCGTGATCCAGCAGTTCCGAGTCCATGAAGGCGATTCGGGCTCGGCCGAGGTACAAATCGCGCTTCTCACCGAACGTATCAAGTACCTGACGGAGCATTTCAAGGTCCACAAGCGCGACCATCATAGTCGCCGTGGCCTGCTCCGGATGGTGGGTCAGCGCCGTAGACTGCTCGACTACTTGAAGGCCACGAAAGTCGAGCGGTACCGGGCCGTGGTCAAAGATCTCGGCCTCCGCAAGTAGGCCGTCACCCGCCGTTGCGGTGACCTCAGCAGTACCCTCCCCTCGACCTTCCATCGGATTCCCCTGGCGCCAACCGAGCGCCAGGGGAAGACCGTCCGCTGTCCCGCAGCACATCGTGGCGTGAAAAGGAGAAACGAATGCCCGAATCAGTAAGCCTCGAGCTAGGCGGTCGCCGCCTCACCATTGAGGTTGGCAAGGTCGCCAAGCAGGCGAGTGGCGCGACGTGGATCCAGTACGGCGAGACCATCGTCCTGACGGCAATGGTCGCCAGCAAGGATCCCATCGAGAAGGATTTCTTCCCCCTCCAGGTCGAGTATCGCGAGAAGACCTACGCCGCCGGCAAGATTCCCGGCGGCTTCTTCAAGCGCGAGGGTCGGCCGACGGAGAAGGAGATCCTTTCGAGTCGGCTCATCGACCGGCCGCTGCGTCCGATGTTCCCGGACGGCTATCGGCACGAGATCCAGATCATGTCGACCGTCCTCTCGTCGGACAAGACGAACGACGCCGATATCCTCGGCATCACCGGCGCGTCGGCCGCCCTCATGGTTTCCGACGTGGCGTTCCCCGAGCCGGTCTCGGCGGTTCGCATCGGCTGCCTCGAGGGAAACCTTATTCTGAACCCGACCATCCAGGAACTCGACGACTCGGACCTCGACCTCGTCGTCGCGGGCACCGACTCGAGCATCGTGATGGTCGAGGCGGGCGCGCGTGAAGTCACCGAGGAGCTGATCGTCAAAGCCCTCGAGTTCGCGCACACGGGAATCCGCCAGCTGAACGAGATGCAGCGCGAGCTGGTCCGCCTTGTCGGCAAGCCGAAGAAGTCGTGGGACGTCAAGGCCCGCGACGAGTCGCTGGTGAAGGACATCGCCGGTGCCTACGGCGAGCGGATACACAAGGCGAACGGGGTGGCCGAGAAGCACGAGCGCCAGACGGCGCTGGACGCCATCGCCGCGGAAGCGGCGGAGCGCTTCGCCGCGAGCCACCCCGGCACCGAGAAGTTCGTCAAGACGGTGCTGAACGAACTGGAGGAGAAGGATGTCCGCCGGATGATCGTGAAGGAGCACCGCCGTCCCGACGGCCGCGGCTTCGACGACATCCGCCCGATCACGATCGAGGTCGGCACCCTCCCGCGCACGCACGGTTCCTCGCTCTTCACGCGCGGCCAGACGCAGGCCCTCGTGGTCGCCACGCTCGGCACGAAGGTCGACGAGCAGCGGGTCGAGGAGCTGGAAGGGCAGAGCTGGAAGAGCTTCATGCTCCACTACAATTTCCCGTCCTACAGCGTCGGCGAAGTGCGGCCGATGCGCGGACCGGGACGTCGCGAGATCGGTCACGGCGCGCTGGCGGAACGCGCGCTCGAGCCGCTCATTCCGAGCGACATCGACTTCCCGTACACCGTACGCCTCGTCTCCGAAATTCTGGAGTCGAACGGTTCCTCGTCGATGGCGACGGTTTGCGGCGGTAGCCTGGCCCTCATGGACGCCGGCGTGCCGATCAAGACGCACGTCGCCGGCGTGGCGATGGGCCTCGTGCAGGAAGACGGCGACGTGGCCATCCTGACCGACATCCAGGGCGTCGAGGATCATCTCGGCGACATGGACTTCAAGGTGGCCGGTACGCGCGACGGAATCACCGCGCTGCAAATGGACATCAAGATCAAGGGCCTCTCCTCCGCGATCATGTCGGAGGCGCTCGCCAAGGCGAAGAAGGCGCGCCTTCACCTGCTCGACAAGATGGAGTCGGCCATCCGCGAGCCGCGTCCGGAGCTGTCGCCGTACGCGCCGCGCATCTACGTCATGATGATCGATCCGGACAAGATCCGGGAGGTCATCGGACCGGGCGGCAAGATGATCAAGAAGATCTGCGCCGAGACCGGCACCCAGATCGACATCGAGGACACCGGAGAAGTCCGGATCGCGGCCTTCAGCGGCGCGGACGGAGACCGGGCCCGCGACATCATCCGCTCGATCACCGAGGATCCGGAGATCGGCCGCGTCTACCAGGGGATCGTCCGCCGCGTCGTGCCGTTCGGCGCGTTCGTGGAGATCAGCCCCGGCAAGGACGGCCTGGTCCACATCTCGGAGCTGGAAATGAAGCGCGTCGAGAAGGTGGAGGACGTCATCAACGAGGGCGACACGGTCCTCGTGAAGGTCATCGCCATCGACTCGGAAGGAAAGGTCAAGCTGAGCCGCAAGCAGGCCCTGCCGGAATACGCGGCAGCGCTCGCCGCCGGCGAAATTCAGGAATCGGCGCCGGGGGGGGACCGCGGTCCTCGTGGCGGCGGCCGTGGCGGAGACCGGGGCGGTCCTCGCGGCCGGCGGCCGGAGCCGTCTCGCCGTTGACCCAATCCGTGACGCATCGATGTACCGCAACGCAACGGAGGCTTCGGCCTCCGTTGTCGTTTGCCGGCCGAGGGGGATCCGCGTGAGCCCCGTGGCCGAGCCGCGCTTTCACCAGCTCGTCCTCCCCTCGGGCCTCACGCTCGTCGGGGAGGAGGTCGACTCCGTCCGCTCGGTCGCGGTCGGCGTCTGGGTGAAGGTCGGGGCGCGCCACGAGGCGGCGGGCGAGAGCGGGCTCTCCCACTTCGTCGAGCACATGCTCTTCAAGGGGACGCGCACGCGCGACGCCTTCCAGATCGCCTGGAGCCTGGAGGCGGTCGGGGGGCACCTGGACGCCTTCACGGGCCGGGAATCGACCTGCTACTACGCTCGGGCGCTGGACGAGCACCTGGACCTGGCGCTCGACGTCCTGGCCGACCTGACGCTTCGCCCCCGCCTCGATCCCTCCGACGTGGCCAAGGAGAAGCAGGTCATCCTGGAGGAGATCCACAACAGCGAGGACACGCCCGACGACCGGATTCACGATCTCTTCGCCGACGTCGTCTGGAAGGGGCACCCGCTGGGGCACCGGATTCTCGGGAGCAAGGAGTCGGTCTCCGACTTCGCCACGGAGCGCGTGGCGGAGTACCACGGGCGGCACTACGTCGCGCCCAATCTCCTCCTCTCCATCGCGGGGAACTTCGACTGGGACCACTTCGTGTCGGAAGCCACCGCGCGGTTCGGCGATGCCGCGACGGGCGTGCCGACGCCGACCCCGCCCTCCGCGTCGAGCGGGCGCGCGGTCGTCCACCACGTGGAGGAGCTGCAGCAGCAGTACCTCTGCGTCGGCGGCCCGGGCCTGCCGCACGAGCATCCCGACCGGACCACGCTCGCGCTCCTCTCCACCGTGCTCGGAGGGGGGATGTCGAGCCGCCTCTTCCAGCGCATCCGGGAGCAGGAGGGGCTCGCGTATGCGGTCTACACCTACGCCGATTCGTACGAGGACTCGGGAATCTTCTGCGCCGCGATGAACGTCCAGCCGGCGCATGGCCGGAAGGCGCTTCGTCTGACGCTGGAAGAGTTCGACCGGATCGCGCAGGATGGGTTGCCGCCTCACGAGCTGGACGCGGCCAAGGCGCAGCTGAAGGGAGGGCTTCTCCTCAGCCTGGAGAGCACCTCGAGTCGTATGCACCGGGTCGCCCGCTCGCAGATGTACACCGG
>JANOOP010000160.1:0-6050 GCA_031421415.1 Candidatus Eiseniibacteriota bacterium | reverse complement strand
GCGGAACTTCAAAAAGCTAAAGGCGAACGCGTCATCCTGGTACGTCACGAAACCTCGCCCGAGGATATTCAAGGCATGGATGCCTCCGTCGGAATTTTAACCGCCCTAGGTGGCATGACCTCACACGCCGCCGTCGTGGCGCGCGGCATGGGAAAATGCTGCGTCGCCGGCTGCGCCGCGCTCGTCATCGACGAACGCGCGCGGAAACTCCGCGTCGGAAACCGAACCATCGCCGAGGGCGAGTATCTCTCGCTGGACGGATCGACCGGTGAGGTGCTCCTGGGCGACGTGCCGACGTCCGACTCCGAGGTGGTTCGCGTCCTCACCGGGAAGCTGAAGCCGGCGAAGGCGCCGCTCTACCGATCCTTCGAGCGGTTGATGGGCTGGTGCGACGAAGTGCGCCGGCTTCGGGTGAGGGCGAACGCCGACATTCCGCGCGACGCGAAGGTGGCGCGCGCGCTCGGCGCCGAGGGGATCGGCCTCTGCCGCACCGAGCACATGTTCTTCGCGTCCGACCGCATTCCGCACGTCGTGACGATGATCCTGAACGCGCAGCAGGCGCGCGAGGCCGAGGTGCGGATCGAGACGGCGCGGAACGAACTCGCGGCCGCCTCCCGCTCCGAGCGGCCTCGATGGCACGAATCGCTGCGGCGCGCGCTGGCCGAGGGGAAGGAGCCGATGGAGGCCTTCAGCGGGGCGCTGGCCAAGCTGCTGCCGCTCCAGCGCGCCGACTTCCGGGGGCTCTTCCTCGCCATGGACGGGCGACCCGTGACGATCCGGACGCTCGACCCGCCGCTCCACGAGTTCCTGCCGAAGCGCGACGATCTGATCCGCGAACTGGCGGGGATGAAGCGGACCGGGAAGGGAAGCGTGACGCGGCGTCGGCTGGAGCGGACGCTCGAGCGCGTGGAGGAACTGCACGAGTTCAATCCGATGCTCGGCTTCCGGGGCTGCCGCCTCGGATTGCTCCACCCCGAGATCACCCGGATGCAGGCGCGCGCCATCTTCGAGGCCGCCGTACTGGTCCGGAAGGCGGGGAAGGAAGTTCATCCGGAGATCATGGTCCCGCTGGTCGGCGACGCGGAGGAGCTGCGGCGCCAGCGCGTGGAGATCGAGAGCGTGGCGGCGGAAGTGATGAAACGGGCCAAGGTCTCGATCCCCTACACGATCGGCACGATGATCGAGGTGCCGCGCGCGGCGGTGCTGGCGGACGAGATCGCGGCGTACGCCGATTTCTTCTCGTACGGCACCAACGATCTCACGCAGATGACCTTCGCCTACTCGCGCGACGATTCGGGCCGCTTCCTTCCCGAGTACGTTCGCGGTGGCATCCTCCCGTTCGACCCCTTCGTCTCGCTCGACGTGAAGGGCGTGGGGGTGCTGATCCAGCGGTCGGCGTTCGCCGGGCGCCGCGCCAAGCCGGGTCTCAAGATCGGCGTCTGCGGCGAGCATGGCGGGGACGCCGCCTCCATCCAGTTCTTCGAGCAGACCGGCCTCGACTACGTCTCGTGCAGTCCGTTCCGGGTCCCGATCGCACGCCTCGCGGCGGCGCGGGCGGCGCTCCGGCGCGCGTGACGACCCCCCCGTGACGATCGCGGCGCTGTCTCGTGTCGCCGCGGTCATCCCGGCGCTGAACGAGGAGGCCTCCGTCGGGCTGGTTCTGGGCGAGTTGCCGCGTTCCCTGGTGGAGCGGGCCGTCGTCTGCGACAACGGGTCGACCGACGGCACGGTGCTGGCGGCCCGTGCGGCCGGGGCGATCGTCGTGGAGGAGCCCCGGCGCGGCTATGGCGCCGCCTGCCTTCGCGCGCTCTCCTTCCTGGCTTCCGACCCGCCCGAGATCGTCCTCTTCCTCGACGCCGACCGGAGCGACGACGCGTCCGAGGCGGGCGCGCTCCTGGCGCCGATCCTCGAGGGCCGCGCCGATTTCGTCATTGGCTCCCGCGCCCTGGGCGACGCCGAACCGGGTTCGCTGACCCCCGCCCAGCGCTTCGGAAACCGGCTGGCCGCCGCGCTCCTCCGCCGCCTCTACGGCGTCCGGGCCACCGACCTGGGCCCCTTTCGCGCCATCCGCTGGGACGCCCTCCTCGCCCTCGACATGCGGGACCGCGACTTCGGCTGGACGATCGAGATGCAGGTGAAGGCGGCGAGGCGGGGGCTTCGGACCGTGGAGGTGCCGGTGCGCTACCGGAAGCGGATCGGACGCTCCAAGATCTCCGGCACGATTCGCGGAACGATTCTCGCCGGGAGCAAGATCCTCGGGACCATCGCCGCCGACTACCTGAGGCACGGTCCGCCCCGCGCGGGGGGCTCTTCTTGACCCCGGCTCGCCGCGTGGGCTAGGATTTCAAGACCTTGCGCCCCGACCGAATCGTCGTCCTCATCGCCATGTTGGCTTCCGCCCTTGCCCCGGCCGTCGCCTTCGCGTACACGCCGCCGCCCATCTTCCGGGAGAAGATCAACCTCCAGTCGGGGGCGACCTGCAAGACGTGCCACATCGACATCACCGAGCAGTGGGAGCGCTCGTCCCACGCCAAGGCGGACCGGTCGCGGAATCTCCTCTTCGGCCGCATGTACTGCTATTCGCTCAAGCAGACGCGCGGCGCAACCATGGTGGCCTGCGGTCCCTGCCACGAGACGGCTTCGTACGTGAATCAGGACTTCGACAAGCTGCGCGACGTCTCGGCGGAGGGGGTCGCCTGCGTCTTCTGCCATTCCATCGACGGCTCCGCGGACCATGGAATGCCGCCCGTGACGCTCGACGTCTCGGCCTACTCCGGCACGATCCGCACCCCCGTGCCGACGACGACGCACAAGTCGAAGTTCGCCCCGTTCCTCGGAACGTCGGAATTCTGCGGTTCCTGCCACAAGTACTCGAACCAGCACGGCGTGGAGATCAGCGACACGTACGGGGAATGGAAGCGATCGAAGTACGCCAAGCTGAAGGTGACCTGTCAGAGCTGCCACATGCCGGGAGGCGCGGGGCGCAACACGGCGGAAGGGCCGATGCGCGTGCGCGTCGCGAACCACGCGTTCGATCACGACGAGCTGGCCGCCGCGCGTCCGAACGCCGTGACGATGCGACTTCGCGGCGAGCGGCGAGGCGATTCGCTCCGCGTCGTCGCGACCGTCACGAACGCCGGCTGGGGGCACTCGCTTCCGACGGGAAACGACCAGAACATCGCGGTCCTCCGCGTCCGCGTGAAGAGCGCGGCGGGGGAAATCCTCTGGGAGAACGATCCCTTCGAGGACTGGAGCGCCTCCATGTTCGGCGTGTTCCTGGCCGACGAATTCGGAAACGCCCCGGCCGACACCTGGAGCGCGCGAAGGGTCGTGCTGAACCGCCGCATCAAGGCGGGCGAAAGCGCGCAGGTGCGCTACGACGCCCCTGCCGCCGCGGGCGCCATCCGGGTGGAGGCGCAGTTCCTCCTTCGTCGCGCGCGTCCGGAAACCATCGCGCTCTACGGGCTCCCCGACTCCTACGACGCCGAACGCGTTCTCGCCGAAACCACGCTCACCGTTCCCTAGGTTCGAGGGAACGCGGGCGTGTTCGCCGAAGATCTCCTCCGCGAAGTCCGGCGAGCCGGCTACACCCCCCGCGCCTTCCTGGCGTACATCCGCGCCATCTTCGCGCGCGTGACGCGGCGCCTGCCGCTCCACGCCGAACTCGTCCGCTCCATCGCCGCGACCTCGGTCCTTCTCTTCGCCGTGCAGTTCGCCGGCGCGCTGACGCTCTCCGCGACGATGAGCCGGGAGATCGCCGTGGCGTACCTCCTCAGCTCCAGCGCCGTGCTCCTGCTGGGGACGTTCTGGCTTCTCGCGCACCTCGGCATCGTGACGTCGGGCGGCGGAACGGAGGAGGGGGGACGCGTTCTGAGTCGGCTGCCGCTCCCCGTCACGCTGACGATGATCCGTCTCGTCTCGATCCCGGCCATCGTTCTCCTGATCGGCGCGCACGCGTGGAGCGCCGCCACCTGGCTCTTCGTGGCGAGCGCGCTCACCGACGTCCTCGACGGCGTCCTGGCGCGCGCCCTTCGCCAGGAGAGTCACATCGGAAAGGTGCTCGACCCGGTCGCCGACATCGCCTTCAACGCCTCCGTCTTCCTGGCGCTGGCGCAGGCCGGCGCGCTGCCATGGTGGGTCGCCGCCCTCGTCGTCACGCGCTACGCGATGCTGATCGGCGGGACGTTTTACCTCTACGTCTATCACGGCCCCGTGCGGATCGAGCCGACGCTCTTCGGCAAGTTGAGCGGCGTCGTGATGACCACCGTCGTCGGACTCCTCCTCCTGGGACTCGCGAGCTGGACCGAAGCGGTGCGCCAGCAATTCCACGAGGTCTTCGTCGTGGGACTCGCCACGCTCTCCCTCGCGACGATCTTGCAGGCGGTCTTCATCGGGCTCGCGAACAAGAAGGCCGCCGTGCCGGAGATCGAGGTCGCCCGATCGAAGAAGGTCGTGGGCGACGTCCGCTGGCCCCGCCGATAATTCTCCGCCCGACGGGGCGTTGCGAAACGCAATCCCCGGGCCGTGATTTCCCGCTTTCCCACCGGTCCTCTCACGGAAGCCGCTTAATCCTCTAGATTCAATAACTTGCGCCGCTATTTCCCCGTGGTTGCCACGAGCCACGCGGCATGGCTCTTGCCCTCCCAGGAGCCGGATAACTCTGTGCATCACAACGGCGCGCCACCTGCCGATAGCACGAACCGAGGCCATGACGACCACACACCGACACATCGCGCGATCCGCGCGGCCGCCGGCGTGGCGCGCCATCCGCGCGCTTGCGCTTCCCTTTGCCTGGCTGCAGGCGGGCGCAGCCATGCTTGCCGGCGCCACCGCGCTCGCAGCCGGGCCCGGCTCGGGAACGGCCGACCTGGTGCCCCAGATTCCGGTCGTGGCGGGGACGTCGGGGTCGTGGGTGATCACCTACCGGGCCGAGGAAGGTTTCCCGCACTCGAACGGCGGCGTGGTGGACGTGGAAGTGCCCGCGGGCTGGACGCTGCCCACGCTCTCGGTCAATCAGTCCGGAGAAGTCACGGTCTCGAGCCCCCACGTTTCCAGCGTCGCGGTCCTTCCTCCCCGCACGATCCGTGTCATCGTGGGAGACTCGCCTGCCCAGAAATTTAACATCGGCGATAGCGTCCAGGTCGTCTACGGCGGCGGCGGCGGCGCGGGTGCATCGGCCTCGACCGCGGCGCCGGCGACCTCGCTCTTCCACGTCTACTCCGACCCGAACAGGGGCGACGGGATCACGACCATGGAGATCTCCGGCGGTCCACTCTCGATCGATCTCGTTCCCGACATGCTGGAATCGGTTCGGATCGAGGATGCGGCGGGGAACGCGGTCGGCGGCTTCACGAGGAGCGCCGACGAGGACACGACGCAGCTCTTCCTCCGTGGATATGACCAATACGGAAATCCGCTCGGGCTAGTGAGCGGGAGCTGGAGCGTCTCCGGCGCGATCGGATCGGTCTCCCCGCTCGTCGGGACGAGCGTCACGCTCGCGCTGACAACCGTGGGAAGCGGCTCCGTCGCCGCCGATGCGGGCGGGACGGCCGACGCGACCGGGAGCATCGCCGTGACGCCGGGCATCTATGCCGCGCTCCGCTTCGTGGCGCCGGGTTCGGCCACGGCGGGAGCGGGCCTGTCCGTCTCCGCGGAGGCGGTCGATGCCGACGGCAATGTCATCACGTTGGGGTCGGGCTCCGCCGCCGCGCTCCGCTTCGCCGCCTATGCCGACAGCGTTGGCGCCACGACCGCCGATCCCGATTTCGTGGACGACACGGCGACGCTCGCGGCAGGCGCGTTCACGGGAGCGATCACGCCTCGCCGCGCGGGGACCTACTGGGTGGCCGCGCGGGACGAGGGGACGGGCTTCGAGTCGGCGCGCTTCCTGGTCGCCGTGGCGGCCGACGCGCCGGATCATCTGACGCTCACGCCCAACACGCTGGCGCTCGTCGCGGGCGTCGCGGCAGCGGTGACGGTCGAGTCGCGCGATCTCTACGAGAATCCCTCCCCGGTCGCGGCCGACGAGGTCCTCGCGCTCTGGAGCAACC
>JANOOP010000159.1:0-5977 GCA_031421415.1 Candidatus Eiseniibacteriota bacterium | reverse complement strand
CGGGATGGGCCCGCCCGAGGCCGGGCGAACGCGCGGAGATTGTAGCAGGCCGGCGCGGAGAGCCCTCAATCCCCTTGAATTCAAGCCTCGTTGGCGGGAACCCGATCGGGCGGCGAAGGTTCTGACGCAAGCGGCCTAGCGAGACTCCTAGATCGTGCAGAATTTCAACGGCTTCTTGCCGCGGTTCCGAAGGTTGTGCTTCGTGCCCGCGGGAACGAACGCGCTATCGTGCTCCTCCACCGGCAGCGGCTTCCCGTCGAGGATCATCTCGCCCTGGCCATCCTCGATGAGGAAGAGAGGCTCAGGACCTGTTTCATGATCTCCTCCTTGAGGTAGACCTGCCCACTCTGCACAAGCTGCATCGAACGTGCCCGCGCGAAGCAAATCCGCCGGGATCGCGGAACTGGCGGCGTTTCAAGGAACCGGCGCCGGCCATGCCGCGGATGCGGCACTCGACGAGGCCGGCACGGTGTCAGGCTGACAGGTTGCCGCGCCGGAATTGGCAGGAAATCTCGCGTCGCACCTCCGGAGGCGACCCGCCGCTAGCGGAGCGCCTTCCAGAGGAGGAGGGGATCGACGAAGGCGGTGACGCCGTGGCGCTTGACGTTTTCCAGGAACACCGATTGCGGCACCTTCGCATAATCGTAGCTGACGCCGATCATCTTCTTGTACCGGAGCCTGGCGCCGACGCCGAAGGTGTCGTCGTCGATGATGCCATCGTCGCTTCGGAAGTAGCCGTGGCGAAGCGAGATCGCGTCGAAGAGCGTGATCTCCTGGCCCGAACGCGAAGAGGGAATACCGCCCGACTCGTCTTCGTCCTGGAAGTATTTCGTGTAGTACTTCGCCGATTCCATGGTCGCTCCGAACGCGATCGCCGGTTCGAGAAAGTCCCAGATCCCGCCCGACGTCTCGCCCGGGAGCCGGAGCGTCACGCGGACGGACCCGCCGCGGAGACGCTCCTCCGCGATCGTCCCCACCCAATCCACGCTGGCATCGTCCTTGGCGAAGTTCCGCTGCGAGAATCCGTACGCCGCGTCGATCTTCCAACGGAGGCCGCCCCCGCTCACCCCGGCGAGGCCGCCCTCGGGGAATTGGTCCAGCGGCGTCACGCGCAGGAGAGCCCCTCGGTCGCGCTCGTTCGCTTCTCCACCGGCCGCTACGCCGAGGAATATGGACGCGGGGAAGAGATCGACGGTCACGCGCTTCCAGGCGTGCCCGATGGAGAGATCGACCTTACGGCTGAGGCGTGACGGCTCGCCTCCACGGAGGCGCTGGATCGTCTCCACCGCTTCGAGCAGGTTGATTCCGATCGCCAGATCGTGGATCTCCTCGTACGAATCGAACACAGCGATGACATTTCCGTCGACGTCGGTCGCCACGCTCCGGCCGTAGTCGAGGCGGAGACTGCCGAGCGCCTCGATCGGCTTCCCGGACATCCGGAGGCCCAGGCCGCCGCCGCCGATCATGATCTCCTTCGTGGTGAAGAAGACGTGGTCCGAGAGGTCGGGGACGAGCTGCGTTCGTCCATACACGAAGCGCACGCCGTCGTGATATCCGAGAAGCGCGGGATTCGCCCACCCGTTCGGATGATCGCCCCAGAAGACCGACACGCCGGCGCGTCCCATCCCGGCGGCGCCGACCGACGGATCCATGAACGTCGATTTGGCGTCGCTCAAGCCCTGGGCCCAGGCCGGGTTAGCTGGCGCCGCAAGGTGAAACGCGAGGGCGATGCCGGCGAAGAGGGTGGGGGCGAGGCGGCGCGAGCGCGGGGCGAGGCGGCGGCGATTCACGGGTACCTCTCGGGTGGGACGGAGATGGGTGACCCCGGGGAGAGGGGAGGAACTCGATCCAACGACCGTACTCCCGGCCGAGGGTCGATTCCAGGAAATTTGCGCCCTCACGATAAGGGGGGAGAACGGGGCGCACGCCGGGGTAAGGTAGAGCGAATTGTCCTGACACGACAGCGACCCTTCCGAGGGCTTTCACGGTGGCTCGCTACAGTCCATCTCGTCTCGGGCGCGCGGCACTCCTCTTCGTCGCTGCGTGTTTCTCCCCGCTACCCGCGGCGACCGCTCATGCCCAATACCTCTTCCTCGACTCCAACGGCGACAGTACCTCGACCGAGGCGGACACCCTTCGCTCGGCCGGCGCGACGACCGTCGAAGTCTGGCTCCGCACGGACCGGAATCGCGCGGGGACCCAAGCCGTCTGCGCCTCGGGCGCCGAGCCGCTCACCACCACTTCGTTCGAGATCGCGCTGAGAGCCGAAGGAGGGACCGTGCGCTGGAGCGGATTCGTGAACCTCCAGGCGCCGAGGATAGCTTGCGGCCTCGAGCGGGCGGACAGCACGGAGTTCCTGGCCTCGCTCTGTGGGGTGCCCTCGGCGGCTCCCGGAGCGCTGCACCTCGCCAGGCTCTCGGTGGAGGTTCTCGCGGGCGCACCCCTCATCCGAGTCGTTCCGTTCTCCCGGCGCGACCCCGGCTTCGGCACTTCCTTCGGGTCCGAGTGCGACGGAATCGATCTCGACAACACCCAGCGCCTCGGCAAGGAGTGGTTCGACGTCGACGGTTTGCGCTACCGAGGTTCGGCCGGCGCTCCCTGGCTCGATCACCCGGATCTTATGACCTTGGCCGAGGCCGACACGCTGATTCAGGGCGTCGTCGCTACGGATGCCGATGGTTCCCTCGTATCGATGACCAAGCTCG
Organism: Candidatus Eiseniibacteriota bacterium; assembly: GCA_031421415.1. Lineage (GTDB taxonomy): Bacteria > Eisenbacteria > RBG-16-71-46 > SZUA-252 > SZUA-252 > SZUA-252. Next base: position 3,272 of record JANOOP010000159.1, on the reverse strand, counting down.
CCGGACCCGGATTCATGTCGGTCACCACTCCTGCGGCCGTGCCCGGAATCGCGATCGGACGAATCACGCTCTCGCCCGGGTACTCCGACGCCGGGCGATACCTTGGTGAAATCATGGCGAGCGATATCGCCGACATCGACATCAAGGCGTTCGGAATCATCGTGTCGAACGCGAACCAGCCGCCGAATCTCTCGCCGATCAAGTCGATCTGCGCCGAGCGGGGACAAACGACGACCCGATATCTTCGCGCGATCGATGGCGATGGCGACCTCGTATCGATCACCGTCCGCGACCTCCCACCATTCATGACCTTCGAGGACCATGGACGCGGGTACGCGACGCTGAATATTTCGCCGGCCGCCGGCGAGGCCACGGATTCGCTCGCCCTGGTTGTCACCGTCAGCGACGGCGTAGCGGCCGACAGTCAGCTCGTTTCGATCCGAGTGGAGGACCTCGGCGGTTGCAGCGGACTTCCCGCGCTCGCGGGGCGCGTGACGCCCAACCCCATGCGAGACGGGGGAGAGCTTGTCTTCTGGACCGGCACGGCGGGGCCTGTCCGTGTCACCCTCCATGACGTGGGCGGACGGCTGGTGCGCGTTCTGCTCGAGGATCCGGGCGCTCCGGCGGGGTACCACAGGGTCTTCATCCGCCCGGGCTGGTCCAAGGAATCGGGCGCCCTCCGCTCGGCGGTCTACTTCATTCGGATCGAATCGCCGCAGGGGGTCGGGTCGGCGCGGGTCGTCCTGCTCCGCTGAGGTGGGGAGGGCATCGGGACGGCTGGTGCTGCTGCGCTAGGCGCGGGGCGCGCCCGGGCTTGTACCCGTACCCGGGCTCGAGCCAAGACGCGCGCGGAGGTCCAGCCAGACCCGGTCGATCGCAGCGCGAACGGCGGCCGGGCTCACAGGGGACCGGCTGAAACGCCCCTGACGCTCGAGAAAGGTGATGAGCGCGCGGTCGGAGAAGGTCGGCTCCACGTCGAGCGTCCAGGCATGGCCGTCGACGATTTCCAGCACCGGGTAGAGCCCCGACTCCACGGCCCAGCGGATCAGCTCGATACCCTCCGAGGGCTCCGACTTCCAGCCGGTGGGGCAGGGCGACAGGATGTGGAGGAACCGGAAGCCGTGCAGATCGAGCGCGCGGGTCATCTTCCGCATCATGTCTTCGGGATGGGCCATCGAGATCGAGGCCGCGTACGGAATCCGATGCGCCGCCATGATGCCGAGGATGTCCTTCTTCGGCTCGTGTTTCCCCTCCGGCGTGGTGGTGGTGAAGGTGCCGAACGGAGTGGCCGACGAGCGCTGCCCCCCGGTGTTTCCGTAAATCTCGTTGTCGTAGCAGACGAAGAGAATATCCTCGTTCCGCTCCGCGGCAGCCGAGATGGTCGCGAGACCGATGTCGTAGGTGCCGCCGTCGCCCGCGAAGCAGAGAATGCGTGTCGGATCGCCATTCGACTCGGCGACACGCGAAAGCCCGGTGGCCAGCGCTGCCGCCGACGCGAAGGTCGACGCGATGACGGGCGCCCCGTAGGCGCTGGTGGGGAAGGGCCCCGCCGTGACGATGCCGCAGCAGGCGGGAATCACGATCTGGACCTTCCGCTGGGCGATGGCGCGGCTCAGCATGTTGAGCGCGATCGACATTCCGCATCCGCCGCAGTTCGAGTTCCCGGCACGCAGCAGCGGCGCCGGCCGATCGGCCGCGGTGTGGGCCATGCCGCCCAGAACCGGTTCGCTCATTCGCCCGTCTCCATGAAGAGAGGCTCGCCGGCGCGCTCGCGCCCCGCGAGGTCCTCGAGAATGCGCTCGACGTGCTCGGGGCGGATATCGCCGCCGCCCAGGCCCAGAAGGTAGTTCTGCACGACGGCGCCCGGGTCCGTCAGGCCCCGCACCTCGCCCCAGACGATGCCCCCAAGGCCGGGAGAGGAATCGCGATCGACGACGGCGACGTGCCGCTTGCCGGCCAGCGCCGCGCGGAGCGCCGCCTCCGGAAGCGGGCGGAACATGCGGAGGCGGAGCGCCCCCGCGCGGATGCCTCGTTCGCGGGCAGCATCGACCGCGAGCCTTGCGGTGCTTGCGGTCGTACCCATGGAGACGATCACCAGTTCCGCATCGTCCAGGCGGTACGGAACGACCGGATCCGGCGGGCGCCGCCCGAAGTGCCGTTCGAACTCGTTCTGGATTTCCCCGTAGACCCCGATCACGCGCGACATGGCGTCGAGATGCTGCTTGCGGTGCATCTCGGCCTGGTGCGGGAAATCGAGCCCTCCCACCACGAGCGGCTTGTCGGTCACACGGTGGGGAAGATCCAGCGGTGGGAGAAACGCGTCGACGGCCGCCTGGTCTGGAATGTCGGTCATCATCATCGTGTGGCTGAGGACGAAGGCGTCCTGGCAGACCATCGCCGGGAGCAGGACCCGCTCGTCCTCGGCCAGCCGGAAGGCGAGGAGGATCGAGTCGTGGACCTCCTGGTTGTTCTCGCAGTAGAGCTGGATCCAGCCGGAGTCGCGCAGCATCAGCGTGTCGCCGTGGTCCACCCAGATGTTCCACGGCGGGCCGAGCGTTCGATTCACCGCCATCATCACGACCGGAAGGCGGAAGAAACCGGCGGTGAAGACGTTCTCGGCCATGTAGGCGAGACCGTTGCTGGAGGAGGCGGTGAAGGTGCGCGCTCCGGAGAGCGCGGCGCCGATGCAGACGGCCATGGCGCTGTGCTCGCTCTCCACGCGGACGACGGAACCCTTCTCGATTTCCTCCCCGCAGAGGTGCTCGATGCACTCGGTCTGGGGGGTGATCGGGTAGACGCCGCTGCAGAAGCCGCGCGCCTTCCGATTCGCGCGCGCCGCCAGCATGGCGGCCTTGGCGGAGGCGTGGTTGGCGCTGATCAGTTGCATCGTCATACCGGCGTCATCTCCATCGCCCCGCGGGGGCACTCGACCACGCAGATGCCGCATCCCTTGCAGTACTCCAGGCCGATCGCGTAGCCGTCGGCCGTTCGATCGATGATCCCCTCGGGGCAGTAGACGAGACAGCTGTCGCAGCGGGTGCATCGGCCGCACGAAAAGCAGCGCTTGGCCTCGCGCATGTCGGGAACGCCCTTGTTCGATTCGCCGAAGGAGCGGATTCGCTCCATGGCCGGCGCCTGCTCGTCGATGGCCGGCGGACGCGGCTCGAAGTGCTCGAGATGAATCCGTTCCACCGGCACCGCGGTGGCCGGGTCGGGGCGGACGAAGATCGTCGCCTCTTCACCCAGCGCGGCCAGGACGCGGCCGGCCGCAC
>JANOOP010000158.1:0-4040 GCA_031421415.1 Candidatus Eiseniibacteriota bacterium | reverse complement strand
TCACCACGGCACCCACGGCAACACCATTAAGAATGAATCCCAGAACGCGGCTCTGCTGCGCCCCGCTGACCAGCGGGCCGAGCCGCTCACCCTTGGCGCGGCGGCGATCGATCGACTCGGCGTCCCGAATCGCGGACTCCGCCATGCGATGAAGATAAGTGCCGAGTTGGGGCGCCGTGCGATCGGCCTGCGTCAGAAACGCGCCGGTGACGTCGGCGGCCGAGCGCTCGCCGTTCGTGACGGCACGCGCCAGCGCTTCCGCGCTTTCGTGAATGACGGGCGTGCTCATACGACCTGGGGAACCTTGAAGTAGTCGCCGTCCCGCTCCGGCGCTCCGGCGAGCGCATCCTCGCGGGCATCGGAGGCGCAGACCTCGTCTGGGCGAAGCGCGGGGCGCGCCCCTTCCGTCACCTGGCTCGTCGGCTCGATGCCGGCGACGTCGAGCGCCTGAAGCTGCTCCACGAATCCGAGGATGCCGCCCAGCTCCCGCGCGTAGCGTTCCTCTTCGGAGGGTTCGATGCGAAGGCGCGCGAGCGTCGCGATCTTCCGCACGACCGAAACGTCAATCGGCATAGCTCCACTCCGCGAAGGCGGCGAGAATCTTCTTCGTTCCCGCGCGCCGGAATTGGACCGTCAACTTGGCCCGCTCGCCGCGCCCTTCGCAGGCGACGACCTGGCCCTCACCGAACTGTGGGTGACTCACCCAGGCGCCCACCGGGCTCCGCTCCTTCGCCTGATCGTGATCCCCGTCCTTCACGATCCGCGGCCCATGGGCGGCCCGGGCCGGGCGCGACGGGCGCGCGGTCGCCGCGTACGGATCGGCCTCCTCCACGACGAGGCAGTCGGCCGGGATCTCGGTCAGAAATCGAGACGCGCCGCCGCCGGAGGCGTTCCAGGTGCGCCGGAACGATGCCTGGAGTAGAAAGACACGCTCCCGTGCGCGCGTCAAGGCGACATAAAAGAGCCGCCGTTCCTCTTCCAACTCCTTCGGATGGTCGAGCGACGAGGCGTGCGGCAGAAGCCCTTCCTCCATGCCAACCACGAAGACAACCGGGAACTCGAGTCCCTTTGCCGAGTGAATCGTCATGAGATTCACGGTGTCCTCGCCGTCCTCCCAGAGATCGACGTCGCTCAGGAGCGCCACCTCGGACAGGAACCCGTCGATCGTCGGCTCTTCCGCGCGGCGGGCGTAGGCGTCGGCGCCGGTGATCAGTTCCTCGACGTTCTCGATCCGCTCCGAGGATTCGGCCGGATCGTCCTCCAGGATATATTCTCGGAAGCGAATCTTCGCGACGAGTTCCGTCAGGCAGGCCGCCGGGGAGAGGGAAAGAAGCGGCGCCATCCCCTCGAAGAGCTGCGCGACTTCGGTCAGCTTCCTGGCCGCCGCGCCGCCGACCGCGTCGGCGAGTCGCGGGTGCCGGAGCGCGTCGGGCACCAGCAGCCCTTCGGCCTCGGCGAACGCGCGGAAGCGATCGAGCGTCGTCTTTCCGATCCCCCGCGACGGCACGTTCACGATTCGGTACCAGGCGACCGTGTCGCGCGGCTGCGTCAAGGCGCGAAGGTAGGCGAGGATGTCCTTCACCTCGCGTCGTTCGTAGAAGGAGACGCCGCCCGTCAGTTGATAGGCGATGGCCGACCGCCGCAGCGCGTTCTCCACCGAGCGCGACTGCGCGTTCGTGCGGTAGAGAACCGCGAAGTCGCGATTGGCGCGCCCCTTCAGCCGCTTTTCCTCCAGGAGGAGCGAGACGACGCGTTCCCCTTCCGCCTCCTCGTCGGGCAGAAGATGGAGGCCGAGTAGCTCGCCGACCGCGTTCTCGGTCCAGAGTTCCTTCTCCTTCCGCGCCGCGTTGTTCTTCACGACGTGGTTCGCCGCACGGAGTATGGTGCGCGTGGAGCGGTAATTCTGCGTCAGGCGCAACACGGTCGCGTCGGGGTAGCGATCCTCGAACGACAGGATGTTGGCGACGTCGGCGCCGCGCCATCCGTAGATCGACTGATCGTCGTCGCCGACCACGAGGAGATTCTTGTGCGTGCGCGAGAGCCGCTCGATGAGCTCGAACTGAATGGAGTTCGTGTCCTGGTACTCGTCCACGAGGACGTGCCGGAAGCGATCCGCGTACTGGCGGTGGACCGCGGGGTCGAGATCGAAGAGCCGCACGGTGTAGAGAAGGAGATCGTCGAAGTCCATGGCGGCGCGATCGCGGAGCGCCTTCTCGTATCCGGCGTAGACATCGGCCAGCTGGCCGTCGAGCGGTCCCGAGGCCTGAGCCGCGAACGCCTCGGGCGTGATCCCGTCGTTCTTCAGGCGCGAGATGCGCGAGCCGGCCCCCGCAGGGGTGAGGCGCCGATCGTCGGCGCCGATCGCCTTGAGCCGTTCCTTCAGGAGCGAACGCTGGTCGTCGGTGTCGTAGATGACAAACGCCTTGGGAAATCCGAGGAGCTCCGCATGCCGCCGGAGGATCCGCACACAAGTCCCGTGGAACGTGCCGAGCCAAACGCCGAGCTCCTTCTCGTCGGTGCCAAGGAGATGGACGGCCCGTTCCTTCATCTCGCGGGCGGCCTTGTTCGTGAACGTGAAGGCGAGAATGCCCCATGCCGGGACGCCACGCTCCTTCACGAGATGGGCGATGCGGCCGGTGAGAACGCGCGTCTTCCCGCTCCCGGCGCCGGCGAGGACCAGGAGAGGCCCGCCGGGATGTTCGACGGCTTGGCGCTGGACGTCGTTCAGTTCCACCGAAGGCTCAATACTCCACGCGAATCTTGAGGTCGAGGTTGTATTCCTGCGCGCCCTGGGTGCTCGTCGGATTGCGCTGGATCCGCTGGCCGCGGAGCAGAAGATGCCGCGTCACGCGGTACTCGGCGGCGATCTGCTTCTCAGACAGGCCCGAGAAGTCGCGAGAGTACTTGAGGAAGAGGTCTCGCGTCACGTATTTCCCCACACCGACGGCGCCGAGGTCGATCCGGCTCCCCACCGAACTCGCCTTCGCGCTCGAGCCGCTCCCGGATCTAAGGTCGATCGTGTCGATGAAGCCCGAGCCGGCGATCCATCGTTCGGCGTTTCGGAAGAGGTAGTCGCGCACCGGCAGCGAACCAAGCCCCACGCCCGCGAGCGGATCGGTGCCGGCGACGTGATCGCCCCTTTCGGGCGAGGAGAATTGCCCCACCGAGAGTTCCCGCCATAGTTCGCTCGGACTTGTCCCCTCCGTGTCCCAGGGACGAATCTGGAGCTGGCTCGCGCGTCCGGTGACGGCAAGGCTGACCACGTGATCGTCGGGATCGGAACCCGGGCCCGATCCGTTTCCGCGGCGTACGCGCGTTTTCGCGTCGATCGCAACGAAGGGATCGAGCCGGTCGAGGTTGTTGAAATTCACCTCGCCGCTCAGGTTCTCGAACTTTCGCGTCAGGAAGTAGAACTGCCCGCCCTTCACCGTCAGGACGCCGAGCGCGATGTCGCGCTCGCCATCGTTCCTGAGATGCAGCGACCCCGCGAGATCGACTTCGGTGTCGAGCTGCTTGTATTTGAACTGGCGCGGGAAGTCGGCCGTCACGTCGTAGAGGAACGGGAGCGGCGCCGGCGGCTCCCCGGCCGGGGCCGAGAGGTTGAGCGCAAGTTCGCCGCGCGAGACGGAGCCGGTCCCCGTGATCAGCGGTTTCACCACATCGCTCTCCGTCCGCCCGTTCACGATGACGAAGGCGCCGCTGAACTGGAAGAGGTAGTACTCGCGGTCGGTCACGACGCAGTCGGTCGCCTTGAGGTTGACCTTGTACTCGCCCGGAGGCCCGACCGATCCAGGCGGCAGCGGCTGCCCCGCCCCCGACCAGCGCCACGAACCCTCGCCGGAGATGCGGCCCCGTTTCCCCTGGCGAGCCTCGATTCGCGTGAGCGTGAGACGCTCTTCGTCGAACGTCCCGTCGATCGCGATCCCCTCGATCACCTCGTAGCGCCCGGCGAATCGAACCTTTCCGTCCCGCAAGCGTACCGACCCGGTCCACCGCGGATGGGCCGGGGTCCCGGTCACCTCCGCCTCTCCGCTCACCTT
>JANOOP010000157.1:0-2239 GCA_031421415.1 Candidatus Eiseniibacteriota bacterium | reverse complement strand
GAAGCGGGGCGCGGGAGGGGGATCGTATCCTCGACTGCGCGACGGGAACGGGTGACCTGGCGCTGGAGTTCCGCCGCGTGGTGGGACGTGGCGGCGACGTGGTCGGCACCGATTTCTGCGAGGAGATGCTCGCCTTCGCGCCCGAGAAGGCCGAACGCGCCGGACTCCCGGTCCGCTTCGAGGTGGCCGACGTGCTGGCGCTTCCGTACGCGGGCGGATCGTTCGACGTGGCGTCGATCGCCTTCGGGATCCGAAACGTGGACGACCCCGAACGCGGCATTCGAGAACTGGCCCGCGTGGTGCGCCCAGGGGGCCGCGTCGTGGTGCTCGAGTTCGGGCAGCCCGGCGGCGCCCTCTTCGGCCCTCTCTACCGGCTCTACAGCCGCCGTATCCTGCCGCGGCTCGGCGGATGGCTGACCGGCGACCGCGCGGCGTACGAATATCTCGACCGCACCTCCGCGCGCTTTCCCGCGGGCGGCGCGTTCGCGGGGCTCATGCGCGAAACGGGCGCCTTCTCGGAGGTGCGCGTCCACTCCCTCACCGGCGGCGTGGCGTTCGTCTACGTCGGCGAGGTCGCCGCGCGATGAGCTTCTCGTTCACGACCCCCGTCCGCTTCCAGGACGTCGACGCGGCGGGGGTCCTCTTCTTCGGCCGCATCTACGACTACCTGCACCTGGCCTACGAGGAGTTCTGGGTCTCGGGCGGCGTGGACCGGGCCTACTTCTTCGCGGGAGCGCCGTGGGTCGTGCCGATCGCGCACAGCGAGGCCGACTACAAGGCGCCGATTCGCCACGGCGACACGATCACCGTGACGATCGACGTGGTGAAAGTGGGGAGGGCTTCGTTCGAGCTGCGCTACGGCGTGACGGGCGCCGGCGGCCCGGCCGACCGGCGCGTCGCGGCGAGAACCGTGCATGCCTTCGCCACGCGCGAGGCGGAAGGGCGGCTGAAGCCGACCGCCATTCCCGCGGAGCTACGGGTGTTTCTGCTTCGCCACCTCGTCGAGGAACCGCTCGCGCGCGACGCGCCGTAGCAGTTTCCCGCCGGCGCTCCGCGGCACGGCGGAGCCGATCATCACGTGGCGCGGTAACTTGAACGACGCGAGCGTCGCCGCGGCGTGCTGGCGAATCTCCTCCAGCGTGATGGCCGCGTCCGGGTTCAGCGAGATCACCGCCGCCACTTCCTGACCCCACTCCGTCGACGGCAGTCCGACGACGCAGACGTCCTCGATCGCGGGGTGCGAGGCCAGCGCCTTCTCCACCTCCGCGGGGGAGACGTTCTCGCCGCCGGTCACGATCCGGTCGGCGCGGCGGTCGAGCACGATCAGCCTGCCTTCCGCGTCCCAGGCTCCGATGTCGCCCGTGTGGAGCCAGCGTCCCCGAAGCGAGGTGGCGGTGGCGCCCGGCTCTCCCAGGTAGCCCGCCATGACCGTGGGACCGCGAACCACGATTTCCCCCTCCTCGCCCGGTGGCGCCGGCCGTCCGGCATCGTCCCGAATCTCGACCCGCGCGAAGGGAAGCGGGCGCCCCGCGCTCGCGAGCCCTGCCGGCCACTCGCGCGGGGAGAGGGTCGTCACCTGCGACGTCGCTTCCGTGAGGCCGTAGGTCGGAAGCGCGGCGAGCCGGAGCGCCGCCGCTTCTTCCAGGAGCGCGGGATCGATCGGTCCGCCCCCGATGAGCGCGGCGCGGAGCCGCGCCGGGAAGAGCCGGCCGCCGCGCGACCGCAAGAGCCGCGCGAGCATGGTCGGCACAAGCGAGAGAAGCGTGATCTCGTCGTGGTCGATCGCGTGGTTCACCGCGTCGGCGTCGAAGCGGGCGTGGAGCACGACCGCGGTGCCGTAGGCGGCCGAGCGCGTCACGATGGAGAGTCCGCCGACGTGATGAAGCGGCATGCAGCAAAGCCACCGGTCTCCGGGGAGCACGCCGAGGTTCCGCCCGGAGGCGATGGCGCTCCAGTGAAAATTCCCCTGCGTGAGGACGACGGCGCACGGCGAGCCCGCGGTCCCCGACGTGAAAACGACCGCGGCGGGGGCGTCGAGCCGCCGCAGCGGAGGTTCGGCCTCCGGCACCAGCGGCCCCGCCGCGGCCGCGGCGGCCGGTTCGGCGATTCCCTCCGCCGTGAGGACGAAATCGGTCTGCGCCTTCGCCCGAAGCAGCTCCCGCTCCGCGGCCGTGGCTTTGGGGGGAACGAGCACCGGTAGGAGCCCGAGCCGGTGCGCGGCCGTCGGATCCGACAGCAC
>JANOOP010000156.1:0-2835 GCA_031421415.1 Candidatus Eiseniibacteriota bacterium | reverse complement strand
ACCTGCCGGCCGACGGCCTCGTGGAACGACTCCGCCTCCGGCCCCAGCTCCAGCATGTCGCCCAGCACCGCGCGCCGCGCCCCTGTGGTATCGATCGCGCCGAAGAGCCAGAGCGCCTCACCCATCGACGCGGGATTCGCGTTGTAGCAATCGTCCAGGACCGACACGCCGCCGGCGCGGACAAGTTCCAGGCGATGCGCCGGGGCCGGCATGGCCGCCAGCGCCGCCGCCGCTTTCGCGCGCGGCACGCAGAAGCGGTCGCCGACCAGGATCGCGGCGAGTGCGTTCCGCACGTTGTGGCGGCCCAGGAGCGAGAGCGCGAAATCCGTCCCGTCGGGGAGCGTGAAACGCGTGCCGCCCTCCGCCGTCACGCTCACGCGCGTCGGCCTCAGATCGGCCTCGGCGTTCTCGATCGCGTAGGAGCGAATCGGCACGGGGCGGTTCCGGTTCATCGGCCAGAGCCGCGCGTCGTCGGCGTTCAGGATCAGAAGCCCCTGGGGCGGAATCGCCTCGGCCAGTTCACTCTTCGCCCGCGCGATCTCCTCCAGGGAGCCGAGCCGTTCCAGATGCGCCTCGGCCGCCACCGTCAGAACGCCGACGTCGGGACGGCAGATCCGCGCCAGTTCGGCGATCTCCCCGCGCGCGCGCATCGCCAGCTCCAGCACCATCACCTGATGCTCGGGGCGGAGCCGTGTCATCGTGAGGGGAAGTCCGATCTGATTGTTGAGATTGCCCACGTTCTTGTGCACCCGCAGCCTCGAGCCGAGCACGGCGGCGATCATCTCTTTGGTCGTCGTCTTGCCGTTCGATCCGGTCACCGCCACGACGGGGATTCCGGCCCGGTCGCGGCAGTGCCGCGCCAGAGCCTGGAGCGCCGCGAGCGGATCGGCGACCGCGATCACGGGGTTCCCGCGCCGCGCGATCTCCTCCGGAACATTCCAGCCAGATCGCGCCAGGCTCCCCGCCGCTCCCGCGTCGAGCGCGGCGGCCAGGAAGGCGTGTCCATCGCTGTTCGCGCCGGGGAGCGGCACGAACAGCTCTCCGCCCTGGATGTCGCGGCTGTCGATGGCGGCCTCGGTGAAGGCGGCCGCCGCCTTCGCGCCCGCCGGCGCCGCCAGGGTGCCGTTCGTGACGCGCACGACGTCGCCCAGCGAGAGCCAGGGGCTCGGCATCCGCGCGGCCGCGGCGTTGGCGGCGGCCGTCCCGCGGAGAACCCCCGGGCGCGGAGCGCCTCGAGTGCGACCGCGCGATCGTCGAAGTCGATCGTCCGGTCGCCCAGGATCTGAACCGTCTCGTGCCCCTTCCCCGCGATCAGGAGCGCGTCGCCCGGCTCGCACGCCGCCACGGCAGCGACGATCGCCTCGGCGCGATCGAGAATCGAGCGAACGTTGGCGGCGCTCGCGGCGCCGGCCCCGTTCCCCACTCCGGCCAGAATCTCCGCGACGATCGCCTCGGGCGCCTCGCTCCGCGGATTGTCCGACGTCACGATGACCTCGTCCGCCAGACGTGCCGCGGCTGCTCCCATGAGCGGGCGCTTCCCGCGGTCGCGGTCGCCGCCACAGCCGAAAACGCAGCGGAGCCGCTTCGGGCCGAGCGCGCGAACCGCTTCCAGCGCGCGCTCCAGCGCGTCGGGCGTGTGCGCGTAGTCGACGAGCACCTGGAACGGCTGGCCCGCGTCCACCGGTTCGAGACGCCCCGGCACCCGGGCCAGCTGGCCGAGCCCCTCGGCGATCTCGGCCGGGGGAACACCGAGGACGTAGCAGGCCCCGAACGCCGCGAGGGCGTTCATCACATTGAAGGCGCCGCGCAGGCGGAGGGCGACCGTTTCGGTACCGCGCGGGTGCCGAATCCGTAGTCTCGTGCCTGACGGATCCAGCTGCACGTCCGTGGCCGTCACCTCCGCCGCTGCGCCGCGCCCAAATGTGAGGAACCGCCCGTCGCCGTGCTCCCGGATCCAGAGTCCGGCCGGATCGTCGGCGTTCACGACGCCGACGAACGGCTTGGAGCGGTCGCCGCGCGTGTCGGCGCGGAAGAGCCGCGCCTTCGCGTCGCGATACGCTTCGAGCGTTCCGTGAAAATCGAGATGGTCCTGCGTCAAGTTCGTGAAGACTCCCGCGTCGAACGCGATTCCGTACGAACGATCGAGCGCCAGCGCGTGCGAGGAGACTTCCATCACCACGGCGTCGGCGCCGTGGTCCCGCCACGCGCGCAGGAGGCGCGCCAGCTCGGGCGCCTCGGGCGTCGTGTGGGCGGCGGCGTGCCGCTCGCCCGCGAATTCGTACCCGACCGTGCCGATCACTCCGACGCGCTCGCCGTGGCGCTCCAGCGCGGCGCGCACGAGATGCGTGGTCGTCGTCTTTCCGTTCGTCCCCGTCACGCCGACCATGGTCAGCTCTCGCGAGGGATGCTCGTTCTCCTCGCCCGCCAGGATCGCCAGCGCCCGCCGCGCGCTCGCGACACGCACTTGGGGCAGCGTCTCCCCGGGAACGAATCGCTCCACGACGGCGAGGAGCGCGCCCCTGGCGTGCGCCGCGCCGAGATAGGCGTGCCCGTCCACCTTCGCTCCGGGAATGGCGACGAAGAGGTCCCCCGCGCCCACCGCGCGGGAGTCGTACTGCACGCGGGCCCACGTCCCCATGGCGGCGCCGCGCGTCTCGAGCGCGTTCAGAAGGCGCGGCACGGCGGCCGCTTCTCGAGCCATCGCGCCGATCACGCGCCCCGCGGCTCGAGCGTCAGGACAGCGCGCGTCTCGCGACGCACGACCCGCCCCGGCTCGGGAGACTGGTCCACCACCCGGCCCGACGTTCCCCGCACGCGCCCGATGGGGATGGCCAG
>JANOOP010000155.1:0-4566 GCA_031421415.1 Candidatus Eiseniibacteriota bacterium | reverse complement strand
CAGGGGCAGCGGGTCGGGACCGTCACGAGCGGAACGATGGGAATCAGCATCGGGCGCCCGGTCGCGATGGCCTATTTGGAGGGCGACGCCGCGCGTCCGGGGGCGCGCGTGGATGTCGTGGTGCGCGGTGAGCGGATCCCGGCGCTCGTTTCCGGCCGGCCGATGTACACGCAGGGGAGTGTTCGCTCGCCCAAACCGAGGAGACCCCAATGAACGTGCCGAAGGATCTCCGCTACACCAAGGAACATGAGTGGATTCGCTCCAAGCAGGGCGAGGTGGAGGTCGGCATCACGGAATACGCGCAGGGAGAACTCGGCGACGTCATCTTCGTCGATCTTCCTCCGGTCGGAACGAAAGTCGCCGCCATGAAGACGTTCGGCTCGATCGACGCCGTGAAGACGGTGAGCGATCTCTTCGCCCCGGTCGCCGGCGAGATCGTCGCGGTGAACGGCTCGCTGAAGGACAACCCGGCGCTCGTGAACCAGTCGCCCTACGAGCAGGGGTGGATGGTCCGGATTCGCGTGGAGAACCCGGCGGAGGTGACCGCGCTTCTCACGTCGGACGACTACGAGAAGCTGCTGGGGGCGCACGCATGAGTTTCGTCGGCCGAAGCGATGCCGAACGCCGGGCAATGCTCGAGCGGATCGGCGCCGCCACGATCGAGGACCTCTGGGGCGCCATTCCCGCGGAGTTCCGTGTGGCCGGAGCGCTTCCGCTTCCACCGCCGCTGGCGGAGTACGAGATCTCGAAACGATTCGAGGCGGACGCCGCCCGAAACGCCGACTCCGGCCGCTACGCCTGCTTCCTCGGCGCCGGCATCTACGACCATTTCATCCCCGCCGCGGTGCGCGCGCTGACCTCGCGCTCCGAGTACGCGACCGCCTACACGCCCTATCAACCCGAAGTCGCGCAGGGAACGCTTCAGGTGATCTTCGAGTACCAGTCGATGATCCGGGAATTGACCGGGATGGAGGTGGCGAACGCCTCCATGTACGACGCCGGGACCGCCGCGGCCGAGGCCGCGCAGATGGCCGCCGCGGCGAAGAGCCGCCGGCGCGTGATCGTCTCGGCGGGGCTCCACCCGCATCATCGGCAGGTTCTCGCGACGTACGCCTCGGCCGGCAATTTCAAAATCGTGGAGACGCCGCTCACGGGCGGTCGCACCGACCTGGCCGCCGCGAAGGCGGCGTTCGGCGCGGACGCGGCGGCGTTTCTCTGGGCCCAGCCGAATTTCGAGGGAATCGTCGAGGACGGGGCCGTGCTCACCGAAGCCGCGCACGCCGCCGGAGCCTACTCGGTGGCGGTGGCCGATCCGATCGCGCTCTCGGTACTGACTCCTCCGGGAGCGCAGGGCGCCGATATCGTCGTCGGAGAGGGGCAGCCGCTCGGCGTTCCGATGTCGTACGGAGGCCCGCTCGTCGGCTTCTTCGCGATCCGGAAATCGGATGTGCGCCGGCTCCCCGGACGACTTTCCGGCGTCACCGCCGATCTGGACGGCCGGCGAGGATTCGTCCTCACGCTCCAGACGCGCGAGCAGCACATTCGCCGCGAGCGCGCGACCTCCAACATCTGTACGAATCAGGGGCTCATGGCCCTGGCGAACACGATTCACCTGGCGCTCCTGGGGGCGCAGGGGATGCGCGACGTCGCGCTTCAGTGCCTGGAGCGGACGCACTACCTGGCCGCGCGGGTCGCCCGCGTGCCGGGCGTGTCGATCGCTCACGGCGCGCCGTTCTTCCGTGAATTCGTTCTCCACCTGCCGGGACCGGCCGCCTCGTTCGTGGAGCACGCGCTCGGCGCGAATCTGCTGGCCGGAGTTCCACTCTCGCGCTTCGACCGCGGTCGTCCGAACGATCTCCTGGTCGCGGTGACCGAGAAGCGGACTCGCGAGGAAATGGACCGCTACGCCTCCACGCTGGCGGCGTGGGTCGGAAGCCGCGCGGCAGCCCCCGCCGAGGAGGCCGCATGTCCGCGATGAACGATCCCACGATCGTGGAGGCGACCCTGCGCGAGATGTCGGTCGCCGGGCACCGGGGACCGCGTCTTCAGCCGCTCGACATTCCGGAACGCGGCGCCGCGGCGCTCCTTCCGCACGCGTCGCTCCGGGCCGGGGCGCCGGCGCTTCCGGAGATCTCCGAGCCGGCCGCGGTGCGCCACTTCGTGAATCTCTCCACGCTGAATCATCACATCGACAAGGGGCTCTATCCGCTCGGCTCGTGCACCATGAAGTACAACCCGAAGCTGAACGACGAGATGGCGCGGCTCCCCGGTTTCGCGGGGATCCATCCGTTCCAGCCCGACGAGACGGTTCCCGGCGCACTGGCGGTGATCGGGGAGTTGCACGACTGGCTCCGCGCGATCATGGGGATGCCGGGCATCACGACGCAGCCGGTGGCGGGCGCGCAATGCGAGCTGACCGCGATTCTCATGGTGCGCGCGTACCACACCGACCGCGGCGACGCCCGGGAAGAGGTGATCGTCCCCGATTCGGCCCATGGAACGAATCCGTCCACGGTGGCGCAGGTCGGCTACAAGGTCGTGACGGTTTCCTCGGGGCCCGACGGGCTCGTCGACATGGAAGCGCTGAAGAAGGCGATCTCTCCGAGAACCGCGGCGATGATGCTCACGAACCCCAACACGCTCGGGATCTTCGAGCGGGAAGTGGGAACGATCGCCCGCTGGATCCACGATGCGGGCGCGCTCCTCTATCTCGACGGCGCCAACCTGAACGCCATGGTGGGCCTGGCGAGTCCGGGCGCCATGGGATTCGATTTCGCCCACATCAATCTCCACAAGACGTTCTCGACGCCTCACGGCGGAGGCGGCCCCGGTGGCGGCGTGCTCTGCGTGCGCCCCGACCTCGAGCCGTACCTTCCGGCGCCGGTGCTGGTGCCGGCCGGCTCGGGATACCGCTGGGACTACGACCGGCCTCGTTCCATCGGCCGCGTTCACTCGTACTACGGCAATTTCGGCATCCTCGTCCGTGCGCTCGCGTATCTTCGCGCGCTCGGGGCGTCGGGTATCGCCGAGGTGAGCCGGGAGTCGATTCTCAACGCGAACTATCTCAAGGCGAGGCTGAAGGACGCCTATGCTCCGTCGCACGAGGGATACTGCATGCACGAATTCGTCCTCTCGGCGACGCGGCAGAAGGCGCGCGGGGTGAAGGCCCTCGACGTGGCGAAGCGGCTGCTCGATTTCGGCTTCCACGCCCCCACGACCTATTTCCCGCTCATCGTGGAAGAGGCGTTGATGATCGAGCCGACCGAGACCGAGACGAAATCGGCGCTCGACGCGTTCGCCGAGGCGATGCTCGCGATCGATCGGGAATCGATCGAGGATCCGGAGACCGTGCGTCGCGCTCCCACGAAGACGCCGGTTCGCCGTCTGGACGAGGCGCGCGCGGCGCGCCGCTTGGTTCTCTCGTGGCAAGATCTCGAGGCCGGGCCTGGAGGCGCCTGAGGCGGCTCCGGCGGCCGGGCTCGCGTGGAGCTCGTGGCCGGCGCGGGATCGCCCCTTCGCGGCGGCGGTCCTCGTCGTTTCCGCCATCATTCTCGGCGTCCTGGTAAGGCAGGGAACGGGTGATACCGTACTCGCCTTCGCGGGGCCTTTGTTCGTACTCCTTTCCGTGTCGTCCTGGCTCCTGCCGACCGCCTACCGGCTGACGGAGGAATCGCTCGAGGTGCGGTCGCTCGGCGTCACGCGCGTCCGTCCTTGGAGCGAGATGCGCCGGATGAAGGTGGATGAAACCGGCGTCTTCCTGAGCCCGTTCGAGCGGAAACACTGGCTCGACGCGTATCGGGGAGTTCGCCTGCTGACCGGAGGAAATCGCGATCAAGTGGTGGCGTTCGTGGAAGCGAAGCTCGCCGGCCCCCGCGCCGGCGGCTGACGCGCCAGGGCAGGCGCCGGGCTCCCCGGGGCCCGACTCCGGCGGTGCGACGGCCGATTCGTACACGGCCGAGGAAGAGGCATTGCTCGCTCGCCTGGCCGATCTGACGGTGCGAAACCGGATGACCGTCCCCGCGATCCTCTTCTTGGAGAGCGTGAAACCGCTCTCGTTCCTGGGGAGCCAGGCGCTTCACTTTTTCGAACCGATGGTCCGGGCATTTTTCAGTGTTCCGGACTACGACCGCGTGGCCGCGCTCCTCGAGCGGCGGGAGAGTCTCGAGGCGCTCCTCGTACGCATCGAGGCGAAGGAAGACGACGTACGCCGTGAAGAGCACGAGGCCAAGGAGCGGCGCCGGGAGGCCCGCAAGGCCGGAACCGATCGAAAGGATCCACCGTGAGTGACCGGAAACCGGATGATTTGAAGTCGATTCTCGCGACCGACTGCGGGAGCACGACGACGAAGGCGATCCTCATCGAGCGCCGGGGCGACGAGTACCGTCTGATCGTGCGCGGCGAGGCGCCGACCACCGTCGAAGCGCCCTTCGAGGACGTGACGCGCGGCGTGCTCAACGCCGTGAAGGAGGTCGAGGAACTGCGCGGCCGGAAGATCCTCGACGGCGACCGCATCCTCACACCGCAGAGCGGCGACGAGGGCGTCGACCTGTACCTGAGCACGTCGAG
>JANOOP010000154.1:0-1763 GCA_031421415.1 Candidatus Eiseniibacteriota bacterium | reverse complement strand
GCCAGCGAGCCATGCCTTCCCCTCTCCACAGCCCGGGCCATGCGCGATGCCGGAGCAAACGAGGAAGGCCGATCCGATCCGGACCGGCCTTTGTTAGTGCAGCGAGGGGGGGTGCGTGCCCCCCGGATGAAGCAGTCGGGTCGGGGGACCGAGGGGCACGCGGGGGGATCAGGTTCGCTCCGCGCTACTTGCCTCCAGCGGGAAGCGAAAAGGTGAAGTCGGGCGAGAGAGTCCGGATCTCGCGCGCGATGCCGCGGATCTGGTCGAGGTGTTTCCGAGCGCCCGTGCGTTTCCATTCGCCGTAGGCATCGAGAAGCCGGTCCTGCATCGCGCGAATCGCCAACTCCCGCGCTTCCTCATCCACGCTGCGCTCGAGGCGGAACACCTGGGCGTCTTGGAATCGGGACGCCATGCTCCAGTACTCGCCCTTCATGTGCGACAGCATCTTGTGATACCGCTCCAGACTCACCGTGAGCTTCTCGAGGACCGAGCTGAGTGTCGACGTCGGGTTCTCGAGGAGTTCGCCGTACGTGTACGAGAAGTGATACCAGCCCGGGCTCCGGCCCATGTCGGCCTCCTCCCCCGGAAGCATCCCCTCGCGGCGGCTCGGAATGTACGGGCCGCTCTGCTCGAAGATCCCCACCGAGATGAGGAGGAGGTCGGTCGGCGTGCGGAGAATCTGGTACTTGAGCGAGCCATGCGTCGTGCCCGCCAACCGCCGCCACGCGGCGATGTCGTAGCGCGAGAGAAGCCGTGTGCGTTCCGGCGGAAGGGGCACATTCGCTTCCAACTGGTCGCGAAGCGCCTCGAGGTACGCGTTCACATCCTCCTGCGGCAGTGGATCACCGTTCTGAGGCGTACCTTCCGCCCTCGTCAGAAGGAGGCAGTTCATGGCGACATAGGCGTGCGGTCGCACCTTCCGTGGAGCCGACGTTCCCGCGACGACCTTTCTCGTACCCGCCATGACCCTTCCCCCTTTCTCGGACTTCCCTCTATCGCGGCCCTGCACCACCGCGACGCACGTCCGACTATCTCTGCACATGCCGTGCCGGGAGGCATGGAGGGGGGGGTGATCTACCTAATGTTTTGCGGTGCAGCGCAATACAGGCGATGGATAGAAACCGTCCAGGCCGCTTTGGCGGCTCCATCGATCCACGGCTGGTCTGTTTCAGCCTCGGTGGTGGGTGGAATTTCGCGCCCCGCCCGACCCGCGTTGCGTTTTGCGGCCAGGAATGCAACGTGCCCTCAACCCCCCGGCTGAAATCACTCCGGAACGCTCCCTCCCTGCCGATAGGAACGTAGCGAAGCAGAAGCAAGGCAGGGACTTACGTCGAGAGAAGAAACCCATTCGGTGGCATGCTCCTTGCCTTCCTCTTATCTGCTTCACGTCCCAAGCATCCTCGGCCTCGGAGCGACAGCGATGAATCAGCCACTGCGGTCCGTTCTCGCCACGCGCGGCCTCATCACCTTCAACGTCGGCAACGCAAGCTACGCGGCGCCGGTGGAAGTGGTGGCCGGGCTCCTGGACGCGGATCGGATCTCTGCGCTTCCCGGTCGGAACGGGCCCATGGCGGGAGTCGTCGCGTTTCGCGGCGGCGTCGTGCCGGTGCTCGATCTCGCGGCCGCGCTGAACGTCGAGGAGTCGAGCGCCGCCGGCGCGTACGTGATCGTCCTGGAACGAGGGACCGATCGCTTTGCGCTCCTGGTGCGCGGCATGCCGCGGCTCGTTCTCTCTCGCGACGCCCAGCATCGCGAGCTTGAGG
>JANOOP010000153.1:0-8316 GCA_031421415.1 Candidatus Eiseniibacteriota bacterium | reverse complement strand
CGGGTCTCGTCGACATTCACGTGCATCTCCGGGAGCCGGGGCAGGAAGAGAAGGAGACGATCGAGACCGGGTCGCGCGCCGCGGCCCGCGGAGGTTTCACGACCGTCGCCTGCATGCCGAACACGACGCCGCCGCTCGACGACCGGCCGCGGCTCGAGTACGTCGTTCGCCGCGCCGCGGCGTCGGCCGCCTGCCGCGTCCTTCCGATCGCGGCGGTCACGATCGGCCAGATGGGCGAATCGCTGGTCGAGTTCGAGGACCTCGTGAATGCCGGCGCGTTGGCCTTCACCGACGACGGGAAGCCGGTGAAGAACGCGGAGATCATGCGGCGCGCGCTGGAGCTGACGAAGCCGCTCGGCGTGCCGATCATCCAGCACGCCGAGGACCCCGATCTGAAGGGGAGCGGCGTGATGCACGAGGGATGGATCTCGACCCGGGTCGGCCTGAAGGGAATCCCCGACGTTGCCGAGAGCGTCATGGTGGCCCGCGACATGCTGCTCGCCGAGGTGACCGGCGGGCGCGTCCACGTGGCCCACATGAGCGCGGCGAAGACGGTGGAAGTCCTCCGCTGGGCGAAGGAGCGCGGGATCTCCATGACCGGCGAGACGACGCCCCATCACCTGGTCCTCACGGACGAGGCGGTGGCGACCTACGATACCAACACCAAGATGAACCCGCCACTCCGCTCCGCGCGCGACCGCGAGGCGCTGATTGCGGGCGTCATCGACGGTACCATCGACTGTCTGGCGACCGACCACGCGCCCCACACCGACATCGAGAAGGACGGCGATTTCGACAACGCGCCGTTCGGAATCGTCGGACTGGAGACGGCGCTCGGACTCTATCTCAAGGCGCTCGTCGAGCCGAAGCACCTCTCGCTCGGAGAGCTGATCCTCCGGATGACGCGGAATCCGCTTCGCGTCCTGGGCCGCGACGGTGGCACCCTGGCGGCCGGAGCGGAAGCCGACGTGACCGTCTTCGACCCGGCGCGGCGCTGGACCGTCCGGGCGTCGGAATTCGCCTCCAAAGCGCGGAACATGCCGTTCGAGGGATGGGAGCTTTCCGGTAAAATCCTGGCCACGCTGGTCGGCGGACGCGTCACCTATCGGGCGGAAACGCCGGCCGGGAGCGCCCGATAGCGCGAAGGCAGCGTGGCATAGGCGGAGCCGAAGGCCCGTGGTACGATCCGGGTCTCATGCGTTCCCCGAAAACGGGGCCCCTCGGCCTCGGCCTACTCAGCCTCGTGATCCTCACTGCCGGCTGTGCCTACTTCAACACCTTCTACCTCGCCAAGAAGTACTACCGAGAGGGCAAGAAGGCGCAGGAGCGGAGCATCCTTGAATCCGTCGCGCCCGAAGCGGCAACCAGGTACGACATGACGATTCGCCAGTGCCAGAAAGTGCTGGCCGACTATCCCACCAGTAAGTGGGCCGACGACGCATCCTTCCTCCTGAGCGCGGCCACCTACGGCAAGGGCGACAACGTCGTCGCGATCCGGCGGCTGGAAGAGTTCCGGGAGAAATTCCCGAAGAGCCCGTTCCTTCCGGAAGCGCGGCTGATCCTGGGACTGGCCCACCTGAAGCGGCGCGACTACGCGGAGGCCGACTCGATCTTCGAGTCGTGCGACCGCGACTACCCCAAGCTGGAGCGCCGCGGCGAACTCTACTTCCATGCCGGCGAATCGCGCGCGGCGCAGCGCGACTACCGCCTGGCCCTCGCCTGGTACGATCGCGCGGTGAACACCGCGAAGTCGCGGCGCGAGCGCTCCAACGCGCTCCGACGTACCGGCGACGCGCTGGTGGCGAGCGGCCGGCCCGATCGCGCGATCGACGTCTACGCCGAGGCTCTCCGCTCGGAGGAGCGCTCGAAGTACCGCCTCGACATCGCGCTCCGGCGTGCCGAGGCGCTCCGCGACCTGGAGCGTTACGACGACGCCGTGAGCCTCCTGGAGCAGTGGCGGCCGAACGCGATCGCGGAGAAACGCGAGGGGGAGCTCCTTCTCCGCCTCCACGACGTGCGGGCGCGAGTGGGCAAGACCAACGAGGCGATCAACGGCTACCGGCGGCTCATCGAGACCTATCCGAATACTCCGGTGGCAGCCGACGCGCAGTTCCGGATCGGATATCTTTTCGAATCGGCGCTGAACGACTTCGATGGCGCGGCCAAGGAGTACGAGAAGCTGAAGACCGGTCCGCCCTCCGAATTCCAGACGCAGGCGAACCGCCGCTCGCAGGGACTGGCCGCGCTGAAGAAGTACCGCGAGACGCTCGGCGCGGACACGACCCAGGCGAAGGCGCGCTCGGCGTTTCTGATGGCGGAGCTCTACTACTTCCAGTTGGAACGGCCCGACTCGGCCCTCCTCCAGTACTCCATGGTCGAGTCGCAGTATCCGCAAAGCGTCTACGCGCCGAAGTCCGCCTACGCGCGGCTCTGGATCACCGCGCTCGATCGCTCCGACACGCTGGCCGTGGGGACGATGACCGACAGCATGGCTACTCGCTACCGCGGGACGCGCTTCGCGGAATCGGCGCTCTATTTCTGGAAGCGCTGGAGCGGACGGACGGACGAGCGGACGGCGCTTCTCGAGTCGCTCCTGGCCAACCCCGACACGACGGGAGCCTCGCGCTTCGCTCCGGAAGAGGCGGAGCCCGACACGCATCTGGAGCCGACCGCGAGCGCGCCCGACTCGGGGTACGTCGTTCCCCCCGAGACGATGAATATCTTGAAGGCGCGCCGCGCCGAGATTCTGAGTCGGAAAAGGCCTCCCGTGCTTCCCACCAATCCGCGTGGCCCGATGTCGCCCGGCGATTCGCTCCTCGCCGCGCGGCTCGACTCGCTCCGGACGGTGGGCCCTGACTCGCTTCGGACGCCGCGTCCCGATTCTACCTCGTCGCCCGGGCCCGTGAGCCCGGCGCCCGCCGCAGCGCCCGCGGATTCCACGCCGACGAACGTGTTCACACCACAACGATGAATCAGGTCGATTGCACCGTCGTCGAAAACCGCGAACTGACGAAGGGGAACTTCCTTCTCACGCTTCGCGTGCCGAGACTCTTCGCCAAGCCCCAGCCGGGGCAGTTTGTGCATCTCAGAATCTCCACCGACGGGGAACCGCTTTTTCGCCGACCCTACAGTCTCGAGGGGTTTTTCGAGCATCGGAGAATCCGCGCGCTCCGCATCTACTACTCGGTCGTAGGCCGCGGCTCGCGGATCCTGTCCCACCAGCCGAAGGGGCAGATTCTCGACCTGATTGGCCCGCTGGGCGTCGGGTTCACGCCGGCGCCCAAGAAGACCGCCATCCTGGTGGCCGGAGGGCGCGGCGTCGCGCCGCTCCTCTTCCTCTCCAGGCGGCTGGCCGAGAAGAAGCGGCCCTACGTCTTCCTCTTCGGCGCGCGCTCCAAGAACGAACTTTACGGCGTGCGGGAGATCAAGAAAGGGCGGCTCCATCTCGCCACCGACGACGGATCGGTGGGATACGACGGAAGCGTTCTCGATCTTCTGGAGCGAGAGTGGAAGGAACACGCGCACACGCCTCGGACGGCGGAGATCTTCACGTGCGGGCCGCACGGACTCCTCCACGCCATCGCCGATTTCGCGCGAGAGCGGGAAATTCGCTGCGAGGCGTCGCTGGAGGGGCCGATGGCCTGCGCGGTCGGCGCCTGTCGCGGTTGCCCCATCCCGCTTCGCCCCGAGTGCGACCAGGGGCGCTATCCCGCCATGTGCGTGGAAGGGCCCGTCTACGACGCGACGGTCGTCGACTGGGAGCGGCTGCCATGACGCCCGCGCAGAAACCGGACCTCCGCGTCTTCATCGGATCGCTGGAACTCCGCAATCCGATCCTCGTCGCGTCCGGGATCATCGGATTCGGAAAAGAATACGAGCGCCTTGTCGACCTCGAGAAGATCGGCGGCATCGTCACGAAGACGGTCACGCTCCGGCCGCGCGCCGGGAACCCCCCGCCGCGCGTCGTCGAGACCTCCGCCGGAATGCTCAATTCGATCGGGATCGAGAATCCCGGCCTGGCCGGTTATCTGGCGTTGAAAGTGCCGATCCTTCGCGAGTTGCCGTGCGCGCGAATCGTCTCGGTGGAGGGAGAGAACGTCGAGGAGTTCCAGGAGCTGGTCCGTGGCGTGGACGGCTCCGGCGTGGCCGACGCCATCGAGGTGAACATCTCCTGCCCGAACGTCGGGCCGCACGGAATGCGCTACTCGACCGACGCCGGCATGGCGCGCGAAGTGATGGCCGCCATCCGGCCGCTGACGCGCCTCCCGCTCATCGCCAAGCTGACGCCGAACGTGACGCGCATCGCCGAAATCGCCGAGGCGTGCGAGAGCCGCGGCGCCGACGCCATCTCGGTCGTGAACACCTTTGTCGGCATGGCGGTCGATTCCAGGAACCGGAAGCCGATCCTCGGCACCGTGCTCGGCGGGCTTTCGGGGCCGGCCATCAAGCCGCTCGCGCTCGCGAAGGCCTGGGAGGTCGCGCAGGCGGTCGACATTCCGCTGGTCGGAATGGGCGGCATCGCGAGCCCGGCCGATGCGCTCGAGTTCCTCCTCGTCGGCTGCACCGCCGTGGAGATTGGGACCGCCATGTTCGCCGATCCGGGACTTCCGGAGGCGTGCGTGACCGGCATTTCCGACTATGTCCGCGCCCTGGGCGAACGCTCCATCGACGCCGTGCTGGGCGCGATGGAAGTTCCCGCGGGCTTCGGACCCATTCGCGCCGGGAAGGCGCGGCGTGAGGCCGCGCGGAGTGCGCGGCGCTCGGGAGAGAAGGCATGAGCCAACCCCTCGGCGTGCGCGACCGCCTGATCGTCGCGCTCGATCAGCCCGACCTGCCGCGCGCGCTGGCGCACGTCGACCGGATCGGCGACTCGGTCCTCTGGTACAAGGTCGGACTCCAGCTTTTCTGCGCCTCGGGACGGGACGCTGTCCGCGCGATGGCCGATCGCGGGAAGAAGATTTTCCTCGATCTGAAACTGCACGACATTCCCGCGACGGTGGAGAAGGCGGTGGCGGCGCTGGAAGGACTGCCGGTGTCGCTCCTCACGATTCACGCGGCGGGCGGGCCGGCGATGATCGCGGCCGCCTCCAAGGCGGCGCGTTCGCTGGCCGGAACCAGTGGAGCCGCCCCGCGCGTCCTCGCGGTCACCATGCTCACCAGTCTCGACGGTACCGAGATTCCGAGTCTCTGGAATCCCGCCACGACGCTCGAGGAAAAGGTGCTCGGCCTGGCGCGCCTAGCGCGCGAGGCGGGCGCCGACGGCGTCGTCGCCTCGCCCCAGGAGCTTTCCGCCCTGCGCGGCGCGCTGCCGTCCCCGTTCCTGATCGTCACGCCCGGGATCCGCGGGCTCCACGACCCGGCGCACGACCAGAAGCGCACGCTCTCCCTGCCGGAGGCGTTCGCCCGCGGCGCCGACTTCGTGGTGGTGGGGCGGCCCATACTCGAGGCGAGCGACCCGAAGGCCGTGGTCGCCGCGTACGAGGCGTCCGTCGCCGCCGTGGCATCCCCAGAGAGGACGAACGCATGAAAGTCTTGGTCACGGGAATCACAGGGTTCGCCGGAAGTCACCTGGTCGACTACATGCTCACGCTCCCCGACGTGGAGATCCACGGAATTCTCCGCTGGAGGAGCCGCACGGAGAACATCGAGCACTTCCGCGACAAGGTTTCGTTCTCGGAGTGCGACCTGCGCGACGCCTCCTCGGTCCGCGATGTGATCGAGGCCGTCCGCCCCGACCGGATCTTCCACCTGGCGGCCCAGTCGTTCGTGCCGACCTCGTGGACGGCGCCGACCGAGTCGCTCGTCACGAACATCATCGGCCAGTTGAACATCTTCGAGGCCGTGAAGAAGACGAATCTGAAGCCGCGCATTCAGCTCGCCTGCTCCAGCGAGGAGTACGGGCTGGTCCACGAGAACGAACTGCCGATCCGGGAGACGAACCCGTTCCGCCCGCTCTCGCCCTACGCGGTGAGCAAGGTGGGGCAGGACATGCTCGGCTACCAGTACTTCAAGTCGTTCGGCCTCCACGTGATCCGCACGCGCGGATTCAATCACGAGGGCCCTCGCCGCGGTCCGGTCTTCGTCTGCTCCGACTTCGCGAAGCAGATCGCCGACATCGAGAAGGGGCGCCGGGCGCCGGTCGTGCGCGTCGGAAATCTCGACGCGCGCCGCGACTTCACCGACGTGCGGGACATCGTCCGAGGCTACTGGCTGGCGCTGGAGAAGGGCGTGGCGGGCGAGGAATACAACCTCTGTTCGGGCAAGGCCTGGGTCATCAAGGACATGCTCGACTATCTCCTCGGCCTCTCCACGGCGAAGATCGAGATCGAGGCCGATCCGACGCGGCTTCGTCCCTCCGACGTGCCGGTGCTCCTCGGCGACGCCTCCAAGTTCAAGAAGGCGACCGGCTGGGAGCCGACGATTCCGTTCGAGCAGACGCTTCGAGATATGCTTGCCTACTGGCGCGAGCGGTAGCCGTTGCGCCTCTTCGTGACGGGAGTGGCCGGCTTCGTCGGCCGCCACCTGCTGGAGTCCTGGGGGCCGGGTGCCGAATTTCACGGCGCCGACCACGCCCCACTGGAATCGCTGCAAGGGGCCGAGTCGCTCCGCGAGCGGCTCGCGTCCTACCGGGCGCTCGACATCACCGATGCCGGCGCGCTCTCGGTGGCCGTGCGGGAACTGCGTCCCGACGCGGTGGTCCACCTGGCGGCGCAGTCTTCGGGCGCGGAGTCTCTCCTCCACCCGGTCGAGACCTACCGGGTGAACGCGCTCGGATCGCTCTTCCTGCTGGAGGCGGTGCGGGCGGGCGCGCCCGAGGCGACTCTGCTCCTGATCGGCTCGGCCGACGCCTACGGCTCGGGGACGGCCGGCGCCCTCATCCGCGAGGACGCGCCCCTGAGGCCGCAAAATCCCTACGGACTCAGCAAGGCGGCTCAGGACGCGCTCGGCGATCTCTACGCCGCCACGTACCACGTCCGCGTCGTCCGGACGCGCACCTTCTCCCACACCGGGCCCGGGCAGCGGCCCCGGTTCGCGCTGGCCGCGTTCGCGGAGCAGATCGCCCGCGTGGACGCGGGGCTTCAGCCGCCCGAGATCAGCGTCGGGAACCTGGACGCGGTGCGGGAGTACGGCGATGTCCGCGACGCCGTCGCGGCGTATCGCGCGCTGGTGGAGCGCGGGGAGCCGGGGGAGGCCTATAATGTCTGCACGGGGGTCGGGCACCGCTTGCGCGACCTCCTCGACCAGCTTCTGGCCCTCGCGGGCGTCCGCGCGACCGTCGTTTCCGATCCGTCGCGCGTTCGATCGCGCGACGTCGATAACGTGGTGGGAGACCCCACCAAGATCCGCGCGCGGACGGGATGGACGCCGCGCATTCCAATGGAGCGCACCCTGACCGATCTCTATCGGGACGCCCGAGCGCGCGTGCGCCGCGAATCCGGGCGCTGAGGAACCAATGCGAATCGTCGTGGTGGGTACAGGCTTCGTCGGACTCGTTACCGGAGCGGGCTTTGCCGACTTCGGGAACGATGTCCTCTGCGTCGACATCGATCCGGAGAAGATCGCGAAGCTGGAGGGAGGCGAGATCCCGTTCTACGAGCCGGGGCTACAAGACCTGGTTGCCCGAAACGTCCGAGAGCGCCGTCTTCGCTTCGGGACATCGCTCGCCGAGGCGACCGCGTGGGGCGAGACCATCTTCCTCTGCGTGGGAACGCCGTCGGGTCCCCGCGGGGAAGCCGACCTGAGCCAGGTTTTCGGCGCGGCCAAAACGATCGCCAAAGCCATGACCAATCACCGGCTCATCGTGCAGAAGAGCACCGTGCCGGTCGGGACGAACGAGAAACTTCGCGACTTCATCGCGAAGCA
Source organism: Candidatus Eiseniibacteriota bacterium (assembly GCA_031421415.1). Classification (GTDB taxonomy): domain Bacteria; phylum Eisenbacteria; class RBG-16-71-46; order SZUA-252; family SZUA-252; genus SZUA-252. Next base: position 453 of record JANOOP010000153.1, on the reverse strand, counting down.
CGCGAAGCGTCGCGCGCGGTTCGACGTGGCGTCGAATCCGGAGTTCCTCCGAGAGGGGACGGCCGTCGACAATTTCATGCGTCCCGACCGCATCGTCATCGGGGCCGACACGCCGAAGGCGAAAACGATTCTTCGCGATCTCTACCGCCCGCTCTACCTCATCGAGACGCCGGTGGTGGTCACGGACGTCCGCACGGCCGAACTGATCAAGTACGCGTCGAACGCCTTTCTGGCGACGAAGATATCCTTCATCAACGAAATGGCGAATCTGGCCGACGCGCTCGGAGCCAACGTCCACGACGTGGCGAAGACGATGGGGCTGGACCGGCGGATCGGGCCGAAGTTCCTCCATCCAGGCCCCGGCTACGGAGGCTCGTGCCTCCCCAAGGACACGTTGGCGCTCCGCCACTTTGCCGCCGAGGCGGGCGTACCGATGCGAATCGTGAGCGCGTC
>JANOOP010000152.1:0-1786 GCA_031421415.1 Candidatus Eiseniibacteriota bacterium | reverse complement strand
GGATTGGATTCGGCCCGGGTGCGAAGGTCGAAATCGTCGAGGGTGAGGTAGGGATGGTTGGCCAGCGCGGGGAGGGAGCGAACCAGCGTGGTCTTCCCCGTCTGTCGGGCGCCGAGCAGCACGACGACCGGCGAGCTCCGTAGGGCCCGCTCGACCGCCGCGGCGGCGGCGCGTGGGAGTGGGGATGGATGTTGAGCTGTGTTCATGAATGTATGATAATCATACGTTGAAAGTATTCAACTGGGCAAGTGCGTGACCAGCAAAAGGACTTACTGACCGGAACCGTCGATTTATCCTTCTAAGAGGGATAAATTTCCTTGAAATTAGCCTTTTAAGAAGGATAAACTCAGGCCCGCCATGAAAGAGCCCCTGAACCAGTCCATCCACGCGCGCCTAGCGCAGAAACTCTCGGAATCGCTTTCGGCGCCATTCCCTACGTACACGCCGCGCCGAATTCACGGGCGCGTCGGGATGCCCGGCAAAGCGACCGCCGTGATCGGGATGCGCCGGGCGGGCAAGACGACCTTCCTCCACCAGCTTCGCCATGAGCGGCTGGTGCGCGGGACGCCCCATGAGCGGCTGCCCTACATCAACTTCGAGGATGAGCGGCTTGCGGGACTCCACGCCAAGGAATTGGGGGCCCTTCTCGAGGAGTACTACAGGCGCTTTCCCGCCCTTCGCGGCCGAGACTCGATTACCTGGTGCTTCGATGAGATTCAACTCGTCCCTGGCTTGGAGCGTTTCGTTCGGCGCCTCCTCGACACCGAGAAGGTCGAACTCTTTCTCTCCGGATCGTCGGCCGCCCTCCTGTCCCGAGAAATCGCATCCTCCATGCGCGGGCGGGCATGGGAGGTCGTGATCCACCCCTTCGGCTTCGATGAGTACCTGCGCCATCACGAGCTCGAACTCCCGGCGAACCAGGACTTTCTCTCCGCCCCGCAGCGGTCGCGAATCGAAGGCGCGTTCATGGACTACCTCGAGGTGGGTGGGTTCCCCGAGGTCCAGGGATACGATGTCGCAACGCGCCACCATGTGCTGCGAGACTATGTCGATGTCGCGATGTTGCGCGATGTCATCGAGCGCCACGCGGTATCGAATGTCATCGGCCTTCGTTGGCTCGTCCGGCACCTTCTCGGGAACGCCGCCGGAATGTTCAGCGCCCAGAAGTTTTACGCGGCGCTAAAATCCCAGGGACTTGCCATCTCCAAGGACACGGTTCACCAACTCCTGGGACACCTCGAGGATTGCTTCCTGATTCGGACGATCTGGGTGGACGCCGCTTCCGAGCGACGGCGAATGGTGAACCTGCGCAAGGCATACCCGGTGGATCCAGGGCTGATCCCCGTCTTCGACCGCACCGGACGCCCGAATGTGGGCCATGCTTTGGAAACCGTAGTGTTCTTGGAGTTGGAACGTCGGGGATTGGACATCGCCTACGTGCGAACTCCGGAGGACCGCGAGGTGGACTTCGTCGTGCGAGGCGCGGGCGGCGTGGAGGAGTTGATTCAGGTCTCGGCCGACGCGACCGACCGTGACACCTCCGAGCGAGAACTGAGCGCACTCGACGAGGCGGCGGGCCTCTATCCCGAGGCGACGCGGCGTCTGCTGACCCTGAGCCTGGATACGATGCCGGCGCGGATACCACCTGGCGTCATCGCGCAGCCGGCGTACGAGTGGTTGCTGAATTTTCCGGCGCACAAACGATTCTAGGTCGAGTCCGCGCGCTTCCTTCCCGACGTCCGCCCCGACTACTTCCGCCCCTTTGCCGCGGCGCGGCCCCACATGT